>JAVZSS010000021.1:0-12266 GCA_044343155.1 Candidatus Aenigmatarchaeota archaeon | reverse complement strand
AATCCCACCATCTTGCTCTTCCCTTGCAAGTTGGGTTTTTGTTAAAACCTTGTTTTTCGCCCCATTTTATATACTCTAGAGCTTTTGTTCCCTTCAACTCTTCTTTTGATTTATTGCACATGAAAACAAGATAATGTAAATCTTCGAGTCTTACAATTATTGTTTTAAGCTCTCTTGGACTTTTAATTACTGGTTTTAAGAATTTTGCTTCAATTTCTCCCTCCCAATCAGCACCATTTCTAACTCTAATTAAAGTATCTGGATTTTTTTCTGCAATTTCTACAACTTCTTTTACAGTCTTTCCAACAGGCTTAAGATAAAAGAATTCATTAGCACCTGTTGTAAATCCACGCCTTACTTCAGCGATGTCCCCCAATCTTACTAATTTATCTTTTCCTTTCTCTAAGATTTTCCAGTAAATCTTTGGTGCTCTTAAATATTTTCCACCCCACTTATTACCAACATAATTACCTTCTTTAAATTTACCTTTACTTTTATCATAACCTTCTGGATATTCCCAACCATCTTCTAGCAAATCTTCTTGATATATCGAAAAAACTTTATAATTTTCATTCTCTTCTATATTGTTCACTAAATCATATATTTTTCCACCTTTTACTTTCGGCTTTATTTTTTCTATTTCTATAAGAATTTTAGAATTCATAATATTTTCAAAGGGTTTTTTGAACACCACAAATTTTGCAAAGTTATTTAATGCCGGCCATTTAAAACTAGAAAATTTGTTTTTCGCTTCAGGATATGGTGCTCCAAATAAGGCTATTATCGTATTTATATCTGCGTGCTCAAAAGATCTTGTCGGGTAATCATAAATAGCAATTATCGGAACGTATTTCAACAGAAACTCTTGCAAATCTTTACCAAATTCTACATCTAGCCACGAATTTGAAGTTATGAAACAAAAAACACCCTTTTCGTTTAATAAAGATAAGCAATAAAAGTAAAAGTAAACATAATAATCACTCTTTTTATCTATTTTTTCTACAACTGGAAATCTAGAGTTTACGGCTCTAAATAATTTTTCCTTATACTCTCTCTTATCTTCTAAGGTTACCTTGGACTTGATTTTAGTTGGAGGAGAAATATTTTCTTGTCTAACATAAGGTGGATTTCCTATGACTATATCGAACCCTCCTTTAGTGCTAAAAATTTCAGCAAAATCTATTTCCCAAACAAATGGTTTAAATTCAGGATGTATTAATGCATCTTTTAGTTTAATTCTCAATTCCTCTAATTTATTTATTTCCGACAAATTTATTTCAATCTCCTCTCTAACTTTCTTAATTTTTTCTTCTGGAACCTTTACTATTCTTCCGAGCAAATCTTTCTGTATACCTTTTTCCATTTTTTTGAGCTCTTCTTTAAGTTTTTCTGTGCTTTCTCTTAAACTTGATAATCGTTCATCAATTATTTCTTCAAATAGTCTTATTTCCTCAGCGAAAATATCTTCTTTACTTTGAAACTTTGTTTTTAAATTGTTGTAATAGTTCTCCTTTTCTTTTTTTAAGTCATAAAGCTTCTTTTTTAATTTTTCCGATAACTGTCTATTTTTTAAATCAAAAATAATACCATCTATTTCTTGTACTATAGAATCTCCTACACGCAAATTAAACTCAAAATTTGGTAACAAAGGCTTTTCTTTCAATTGCTCTGGAGTAAATTCTTCTTCTATAATTAGCTGAAGCCATAATCTTAATTCAGCGGCACGAATGGCCCAAGGCATTACATCAACTCCATATAAAGACCTCCCTATAATAGAGCTCTTTAAGTTAAAAGCATTCCATTTCCTGTTTAAGTTTTTATAAACTATTTTATAGAGTTCGAATAACACATTCATCATTCCGACTAGAAAACTACCGGAGCCGCAAGCAGGATCAACTACGGTAAGATTATCTAGAGCTTCTTCTATTTTCCTCCAAGCATTGATTTCTGTAAGGAATTTCTCAACATTTTCTTTTTCCTCATCGAAAACAAATTCATAAATTTTTTCTTTAGGAATATCTGGAAGTTGTTTAGAGAGATATTCTACTAAAGCTCTTCTACACATAAAGTCAATTTCAATACGAGGGGTGTAAAAAATACCTAAATCTTTTCTATCGTAAATTTCTTCGGCAACTTGTGCTAGAGATTCATAAACATAACCTATCATTACTGGATCAACAGCTACTTCTTGGTCAAACGGCATGTCTTCTCTTATGGTAAAATTATATTTGTTAAAAAAATCAAAAATTTCCGAAAACAGACTGTCTTCTATTTTGACTTCTAATTTATCAAGTCTGTTTTCTTGAAATAAACCACCATTTAGATAGGGAAATCCCATAAAAATTTTTACCCAATATTCTGGCATGTTTGTTATTTCGTTTTGTCTGTTGTTGAAAGCCTTGAAAAATAGATTTTTCAACCAAATACTATAAAAAGTATTTTCTTGCGTATTGCGTTTTTTAACTTCCTCTTTATAACTATTCCAGAAGGTTCTCATGAACTTTTTGTCATTGTTTAGCCATCCTTTTTTTGCTAAAAAATATATAAACATTATTCTGTTTAAAAGTTGTAAGGCGAATTCGTGTGAATCCGCTTTACTTACTTTTTGATTTTCTAGATTATCTCTAATTTTGAAGAATATCCTTTTATAATTTTCAAAGAATTCTTCTGTTACTCTTTCTACACTAAAAGCCTCTTTCCATTTCTTATAAACATCTACCCAACTTTTTTCACTACCGTCATAATAAAGGTTTGATAAAAGCTCTACTGCTGTATAGTATGGGTCGTCTCTTTGCAAGAATAGTTTAGTTGTTTTTAGTTTGTATTTCCCTATTTCAATTTTCTCTAACTCGGGAAAAACAAAAATAAAAGTATAATAATCAGAATTACTAAAAATTAAAATAAATTTAGAATCTGGATATTTGTTGGAAAAACTCTTAGTTATTTCTCTAATTAATGCTGAAGAAAAATGAGCTTTTTTGTTAAGCTCAACTAAAAAAACAAACAAATCTCTATCAAAATGTAAAACAGTATATATTTTATTTATTTTTTCTTTAACATCTTCTTTAATTTCGAAATCTTCCAACTTTCTAGTGTATTGGGTGTTTAATAATACATCATTTGGATAATTTAATAACTTAAATAACTCATAGACAGAATCTGGAGAATTCATAGTTTTTATGAATTCTCCTATTTTATTTCTTAATTCTGTTAAATTTTTCATAATATATTATGTTTCTTACTGATGATTTTTATTTTTTAGTGCATATCTATTAGAGTGCATTGATTGGTGAATTTTCAAATTATTCTACAAAAATAACATCATCAATTATTCCATCTGCATTTTTGTCTATACCTTTAACAATTCTGGCAATTCCATCTTTAAACTTATTCCCTTTTTTCAACTTCTTACAATATTTTATTACAGCTATAGTTGCCGCTCTAGTTCCTTTAAATCTTTTACCACTTAGAATTAAAACCCAATTTTTAGGATTGAACGGACTTTTCATCTTTATAACAACTCCCACGTCTTCATCTTTATAAACATTGTTTGTAATTTTAGAAACAATTTGCCAATCATTTTTTTCATCAAAGAAAATTGGTAATTCATAATTAATTTTATCAACAAGGATATTTGCTTTAGGTCCCCCAACCAAAATTAAATTGTTTTCCAGATCTTCATTTCTAATCTGAGTATCTAGCTTGTAGTTAATAGAAGGCTCTTTTAAAAAACTGCCAAAGAATAAAGCTAAATCTATTGCAGCATAACCATCAGAAGATTGAGCACCAAATCTACCATGAGGGTCTGGAGAGCTAACAACAATAATAGAATTCATTTTTCCCTTATCAATAAACGGATGTAACAATTCAACTTCTTCTGTTCTAAGTTTTAATTCCAAAGGAGCTTCTTCATAAAGTTTTACCGCAATATAAGGGTAAGGTATATGATATATTTTAGTCAAAGCACCTGCTCTTATTTCTTCTTTTAACTTTGAAATTATTCCAACTTTTTCTAATCTTCTTAAATGATAATAAATTTTTTGCTCATGTTCATTCAATTCCCTAGCTATATCCATTGCGCATGCCGGTTTTTTAGATAAAACTCTAATTATTTCAATTACTAAATCACTACCAAAAACGTTCATTTTTTTAGGCTCAAGTTCAAGAGCTTTGTAAATTTTTTGCCCTTCTTCTTCATCTTTTACAAAATACCACATTATTATAAAATGTTTTTTAATACTAAAAAATGTTTTTTAATAGAAAGCTGAAAAATTTTTTATTTAATTTGACCTAAAAAATTCTTTTTTAAAAGAGATTTTAGTAATGAGTTATATATTCTTCTATATTAAGTTTTTATGAAATGTCCAAAATGTGGATCTGAAAATTTGGTTGCTATAAACTTAAATTTTCCGTATTACTACAAATGCTCTGATTGTAGTTATGAGTTTCAAATAAACAAAAATCCTTTCATAGATGAGTAAATATGTGTGGGATAGTAGGATATATAGGAAATAAGAATGCGAATGAAATTGTATATCAAGGAATAAAAAGGTTAGAATATAGAGGATACGATTCTGTAGGAATATGTTATAAAAAAGGAAATACTTTGGTTGTTAAAAAAGATATAGGTAAAATAGAAGAAGTGGCCTCTAAATTAAATTTTTTGGAAGAAGATTCAAACTTGGCTATAGCCCATACTAGATGGGGAACTCATGGAAAAATAACAAAAGAAAATGCTCATCCTCATTTAGATTGTAGTAAAAATATTGCTATTGTTCATAATGGAATTATAGAAAACTTTTATGAGTTAAAGGAAGATTTGATAAAAAGAGGTCATAAATTTAATAGTGAAACAGATAGTGAAGTTATTGCTCATTTGATTGAAGAATACATGAAATTTTACGATTTTGAAAATTCGTGTAAAAAAGCTTTTTCTAAACTTAAAGGAAGTTTTGCTGTTCTTGCTATAAATTCTAAAGAAGAAAAAATAGTGGGTATTAGAAAAGATTCTCCTTTAGTAATTGGAGTTAAAGAAAATGAAAGTTTTGCGGCTAGCGATATTTATGCTTTATTGCCATATACTAATGAATTCATATTTCTAAAAAACTTCGATTTTGTTGTTCTTGAAAAAAATTTGGTAAAGATTGAGAATTTGATGGAAGGTAGTGTAAATAGGCCAATTGAAAGAATTGATTTTTCTTTAGAGCAAAACTCAACTGAAGGGTTTCATCATTTTATGATTAAGGAAATAATGGAGCAAGGAGAAATACCTTTTAGAGTCTTAGAAAAAAATGGTGAGAAATTTAAAGAATATGCAAATAAAATTAAAGAGGCAAAAAAAGTTTTGCTTGTCGGTGCAGGTAGCTCTTTTCATGCTTGCATTTATGGATATTATCTATTTTCTAAATTAGGAATAGATTGTAAGCCAATTGTAGCTTCTGAATTCAAAAACTTCTCAAACATTTTAGATGAAAATACTATATTAATAGCTGTATCTCAATCTGGCGAAACTGCAGATGTTCTAGAAGCTGTGAGAATAGCAAAATCTAAGAATTGTAAAGTTTATTCAATTGTTAATGTTTATGGCTCTACTTTAATGAGAGAGAGCGATTTTTATTTGTTAATGAATAGTGGTTTTGAAGTCGGTGTTGCCGCAACAAAAACTTTTACATCTCAATTAATAATATTTTACATTCTTTACAAAATACTGAAAAATGAAAGTTTTGGTATGAAACATCTTTCATCCCAGATTTTAGATTTACTTGGAAGAAGTAGAAGAGAGCATATAGAGAAAATAGCTGATATGTTAAAAGATAAAGAGCACATATTTTTAATTGGAAGAGGACTAAGTTATGTTAGTTCATTAGAAGGAGCTTTAAAAATAAAAGAAATTTCATATATACATGCTGAGGCTTTTGCTGGTGGAGAGCTTAAACACGGAACTTTAGCTCTAATTGAAAATAGTACTCCTTGCATAGTTTTTGTAGATAGAGAAAATTATGAAGAAATAATATCAAATGCTCATGAAGTTAAAGCAAGAGGAGGATTTATAATAGGTGTGTCTCCTTTTAAAGATAAAGTTTTTGATGTATGGATTAAAATTCCAGATTGTGAAGAAGAAATTCCCATTTTACAAATAATTCCAATTCAGCTACTAGCTTATTTGCTATCAGTAAAAAGAGGTTATAATCCTGACTATCCTAGAAATTTAGCTAAATCGGTGACTGTAAAATGAAAGAAATAGAAATTAGAGAAGGGGATAGTAAATTCTATAAAATTGTTGCTAAAGATGAGAATGGAAATGAAATTGGAAGATGTTTCATATTTTTAATTAAAAATGATTTGCATGAAGAGCCATATGCTTTATTAGAAGATGTTTTTGTTTTAGAAGAATATAGGTCAAAAGGAATAGGAACAGAGCTTGTTAAAAGAGCAATAGAGTTAGCTAAGGAAAAAAATTGTTATAAAATTTTAGCAACTAGTAGGTTTGAAAGAGAATATATACATAAATGGTATGAAAAACTTGGATTCAAAAGATTTGGTTATGAATTTAGAATGGATCTGAAGTGAATATCATGCAAGTTGTAATTTTGGCTGCTGGTGAAGGTACTAGATTAAGACCATACACAAATTTAACTCCAAAACCACTTTTTACAATAGGCGGAAAACCAATAATAAGTCATTTAATAGAAAAGGTAAATAGATTGGGAATAAAAAATGAAGAAATAATTGTTGTGGTTTCTTATCTAAAAGAAGAAATTGCAGGTTATTTAAAAAATTTTCATAATGGAATAAAAATTGTTGAACAAAAATTGAAAAAAGGAACTTTAGCTGCTCTAGAATCTTCAATAGAGAATATTGTTGATGAAAATATTTTGACTATCTATGGAGATATTTTCTTTGAAGATAGTTTAGAAGGAATTATAGATAAAGATTATGCAATAGGGGTTACTAAGGTTGAAGATGTTTCGAAATTTGGTAAAGTTGAAATAGATGGAAACTATCTAAAAGAAATAAAAGAAAAGAGTGAAGTTGGAGAAGGATATATTTTTGCTGGAATATTAAAATTCAAAAAAGATTTTTTCGATGTTTTTAAAGATGTTAAAGCGAATGAAAAAAGTGGAGAATATTATTTAACAGATGCCATAATTTTACAAAATAGAAAAACAAAATTTTATGTTTATCCTTTAAAAGGATTTTGGTTTGATATAGGAAATGAAGAAAGTTTGAAGAAAGCGAGAGAAACTTACTATTCTATTTTTTAAAGCCAATTCCGTAAACTTTTACTTTTTTACCCTCTTTTTCAAATTTAACTCCCAACAATTTTTCGCAAACAAGCATATTTGTTTCAACATGATCTGTAAATTCTTCTACTATAAATTCTGAAATTCCATTAGCTAAAGATGCAAAAATCAAAATTTGATCACTCATAAACTTATCTAAGCATGCATTAGACTCAATTCCTTTTTTAATCATATTCCCAACCTCTCTACCCACGTCTTCAGCTCTTTTACCTTTTTCGCCTAAACTATCATAGCCAAGAATACAATTTTCATATTTTACTAATCCTAACAAAGAGCTTCCAGGATTTAAACTTTCCACATATTTAAAACTGCTTAATGTTTTTCCAACTATTTCTTCTACTCCAACAATGTGTCTTTCAGCAACTCTAGCTTTTTCTAAATCTTTAGAAGAAATACTAAAACATTCTATGATTTCAAAATTTCCCCTTTCCAAAACTTTTAATGGCGAAATTTCTTTGCATGGATAAACTTTAACAAAAACCTTTCCTCCACCCTTAGGATAAAAACCATGCTTTTCTACATTTATTTCAATATTTATTCCAATTTTTCTTAACCAATACAAAAAAACTTTTTGATAATATAATATTGTTGGCGATCCTTTAACATCAGTTCCTCCATATATGGTTAATTCTACTTTTTTATCGGAAAAAATTATTACTGGTAATAAAGTTTGCAACAATAAAGTTATACTACCAGCAGTTTTTATATCTATAAGAAATTTTTCAGGAATTTCAAAATCCTTAGGTATAAAAACTATTTCTGTTGATCCTATTTTAGCTCCTTTTACTTTAGCTTTAGTAATTTTAGCTAATTCTAAAACTCCAGTTAAATGTTGGGGCATTAATCCAGGTTTTGGTCTATTTTTTCTAATGTTAAAAATTCTAATTGGTTTTAGAGTTATTGAAGATATTGCAAGAGCTGTTCTTAAAACTTGACCATAGCCTATACTTCCATCAATTTCTTCCATAGAATTTTTTTAGCCAACAAATAAAATATTTAGGATTACATAGAATAGGAATAGGAACAAAAGTATTAGGCCTTCTTGTATCCAAATCTCTTTTTTCATTTTAAAGAAAGCTAAAATTGATAGCAAAGAAATTAAAAGGAAAAAATATAATAAGTAGAATTGTTTTTCTATATGAGCAGAGGAAAATAGCATAGCAATTCCTGGAACGAAAGTAGAATCAATCATTAGAGTTCCAAAAATTGTACCAATAATTAAATCATATTTTTTTCTTTTTGCCGCATTTAAACAAGCAAAAAGTTCTCCAGATGAAGAAAAGAATGATGTTATTAAGGCTCCTATAAAAGATGCTGATATTGAAGTATTTTCTATTATTATTTTAGAAGAAGTTGAAATTAGAAAAGAAAAGAAAATAGCTAGAAGTAAAGTAATTGATATAACTATTTTGTTTCTAATTTTTTCTTTTCTTGAATAGTAATAATATTTTTTTGTTTCTTTTTTTTCTTCATAAAGCAAATACCAACCTAATATTACAAAAACCAATGATAAAATTAAGCCATATATGTAATTATAGTATTTAATGATAAGAAGTGGAAAAAGACTTATTAATGAAATGACAGAAATTTTCTTTATTCTTTCATAACTTTTTTCATCAATTCTTATTCCATACCATATTGCAACTATTCCAAAAATTAAAAGTAAGTCATAAATTATATTCCCTATACTTGTTGCTATTCCCAAATTTCCTATTTTTAGAATTGAAGAAGTTATAGAAATAGATAGCTCTGGTATAGAAGTAGAAGCTGCTAAAAATATAAAACCTACAGCTAAACTGCTAATATTTGAATATTCTGCAAATCTTTCTAATTCTTCAACCAAAATATCACTAAACTTATACAACCCTATTAAAGATATTAACAAAATAAATATCCATTCAATCATAATAACCCCATATATATTTTACATGCTATTATATGAGAGCATTCTTTTTGCTTTACAGAAAAATATTTACAATCGCAAATAAAATTTTTCTTTGATTTTTCATAAATAACAGAATGTACTTCTCTACTATATACTGTAAAATAAATTCTTTTAGACGTTTCAAAATCCAATCTAACTCTATTTTCTTTTACTAATCTCTTAGCTTTTTTGTATATTTCTTTTATAACCATAGATCTTCAACTTTCCTTTTCTTATTATTCCAAATTTTTTTATCTTCTTCCTTTTCTGCTTCAAGCATTAAATACTTACCTTTTTCTTTTAAAGGAATAACAAAAAAAGAATAAACATTCCCTTCTTCATCTTTTAAAAAAAGCCTACTTTTTCCACTTTCTTCATTTTCATAACTTTCTGGATTTCTATAATCATACCAGACAAACTTTCCTCTAGCTATTAAGTTTCTAACTTCAATTTTTCCTTTTTTTGTTTTTGTTAAAACTTCTTCAGGAAACATTATTTAAATTGTTTTTTATTAAAAAATCTGAGCTACCATAGTTGAAATTTTTTCTTAATTCTATCTTCTGGCTTTCCAACTAAAACCCAACCTTCTACTCTAACCTTTTTTCCATTTGGTATTTTGAATACAAATACGCAATCATTTTTAGCAACTCTTTTTTCTCCCTTAGGAGTTTCTATTACTAAAGTTTTATATGTCTCATCAACAACCTTACCTTTAATACCAATTTGATAAGGATTTTTACTTTCAATAACTTCAACTTCTAAACCAATAAGCTCATGTCTTACCAAATTTCTTTCATTTATTGGCATTTTCAACTACCTTAAATTATTTCTATTTGTTCTTCTTTAAAACCAAAAGATAGCAATATATCTTTAATTCTTTTTCTATGATCTCCTTGAAGCTCAATTTTTCCTTCTTTATATGTTCCACCACAAGCCAACTTTTTTCTTAGTTCTTTAAGAATTTGCTTAATATCACCAGTCACTCCTTCAACTATAGTAGTTGGTTTTCCAAACCTTCTAGTCTCAACATACACTCTTATTCTAGCCTTTTCTTTTTCCAATATTTCTTCAATTCCAAGCTCTTCAGGCAAGCCAGTTAATTTATCAATTTTCATTTTTTGGCTCTTCCCCCAATTATAGTTAGTATTCTAGCTATATTTTTTCTTAGATTTCTAATTTTAGAAGTATTTTTAACCGGCCTACCACTAGCAACAAATCCTCTTTCTTTCATTAATTCCAATCTTAAATCATTCAACCTTTTTTTCAGTTGTTCCAAATCTTCTTCCCTTATTTTCTTCAAAAACTCATTTCTTTTCATCAGCCTCACCTATTTTTTTCTCAAAAATAAATTCTTTTGGCATTTCTTTCATAATCCTAACCTCAACCCCAACAATACCAAATTTAATTAAAGCTTGAGCTTGGGCCCTATCAACAAGTCTTTCTGCGTATTCACCACTAGTAGCAATAAATCCGTCTTTAAACTTAACTCTTCTAGATCTTTCTTTACCCATAATTTTTCCAGAAATAACTATTAAACAGCCAATAGCTCCAGCCTTCATAATTTGCTCCAAATAATAAGTTGCAACCTTTTTATAATGTATACCCCTTTCAATCGCTCTAGCAATTCTTTTTGCTACTATATTAGCATCTAACAAAGGATTTTCAACTTCCCTAATATCAATCATTGGATTTTCAAGTTGGAATTTTTCTCTTATTTCTTGCTCTAATTCACTAACTCTTCTGCCAGACCTACCAATAATTAAACCAGGTCTATGGGCATAGATAATTATTCTTGTTCCTATTGGAGTTCTTTCTATTATTGACCTACTATATCCAGCTCTCTCAAATTTCTTTTTTAAATATTCTTGTAATTCCATCTCTTTTATACCTTCTTTTACAAAAATTCTTTCAACTGCCATATTATTTCTCCTCTACTATTACTGTTAAATGTGTTGTTTTAGCCCTTCTAGGTAAAAATTTTGCCCTTTTTGGTAAATACATAGTTTCTCCTTTATCTGCTTTTATAACTTTAATAAATAATTTATCTACATTCAACCCTTTTTTCTTAGCATTAGCTTCTACAGCTTTCAATAAAGAAATAAATTCTTTTGTTGCCTTTGTATAATATTTGCCGTCATAACTTTCTTTTTGAGCTAACACATTATCTAAAAACTTTTTTGCTTTAGACAATTTTTTCCCTCTCAAATATTTACATATTGTTACTGCATGTTTTAAAGAAATTCTTGAATTTCTAGTTTTGGCACTAGCTATCTTCATATTTTACTTCCCTTTTATTCTGTTTTTCTAGATTTTTTGGCATCATATTTTAATCCTTTTTAAGTTTAAAAATTTTTATTATTCCTAAAGAAATCTTTTATTTTTGTTTGATTTTTTAAATCTTTTAATATTTTGGAATGCAAAAACCAAATATCTAAGGGAATAGAAAGTTTTGAATTAATGTATGAGAGTGCAGAATTTAGATCCTCAAATTTTTCAAATGGCATTTTTAAAGTATTTCTTACAGTTTCTCTAACATTCCAGACCCCTGTGGGAATATAACCTCTATGAATTTCTCTCAATATTAGAACACCAGCTTGCTTTTTTTCTTTATATAAATGTTCAGCAACCATAGCTCTAGCTGCATACCAACAGCCGCCAATACTAGCATATTCTTTTTTAAATTCAAAACTTTCATAATCCCCTCCTATGCCTAAATAATTATCTATTGTCCCAGGATACCAAGCTTCTATACTTTCATATTGCCAATAACTAGGAAACATAAAAATTATCCATCTATTGTTTAAATACTCATTATAATAAACTCTATACTCATCAATTTCTTCAAATTCCTTAACTTTTTCCAAGAAAAATTTTCCAATTATATCATCCACAGCAGTTATACTCCATCTTGTAGGAACTAATTTTCTTTTTATTCCTACCATACCAATACTAAATGCTTGTTGAATTTTTGAAATTGAAACTCCATTCGTATATAGCCAACAAACAGCTTCTCCAGCTTTCCAATCTTTATCATAATA
>JAVZSS010000020.1:0-12551 GCA_044343155.1 Candidatus Aenigmatarchaeota archaeon | reverse complement strand
TCCAATTTGCCAAACAAT
The DNA here is from genome assembly GCA_044343155.1 of Candidatus Aenigmatarchaeota archaeon. Classification (GTDB taxonomy): domain Archaea; phylum Aenigmatarchaeota; class Aenigmatarchaeia; order CG10238-14; family SpSt-28; genus SpSt-28. Next base: position 12,533 of record JAVZSS010000020.1, on the reverse strand, counting down.
TTTTCTTTCACTACTATTCCAATACCCATTTTCAATATTCGTTAAATAACATTCATCTGGAATATATAGCTTTATTGTCCATTCTGAATTTGTATTTATATCTCCTATGTTAGTTACCTTTAATGTTAAGTTGTAAGGTTCATTTGCTCTTATACTTCTAACTTCTGGCCAAGGATAGTTTGGATCTTGAGTTACAAATAGATCAAATTGCAAGTGGGATTCTTGAGGATATCTATATGTATAAACCTTAGCATTATACTTATCTTCTAAATAGTAGATTTCATTCCAGCTAACATTATAACTCATGGTGCCTTCTGTTGCTAATCCAGGTGGGGCTTTAACTTGATAAGATAGGACTGCATATTTATTTGGTTTAATTTCACTTAACTTCCAAGTTAATATATTATTAATCAAATCTGTTTCTGCATAAATTAAATCAACATCTTTATCCATAACTTCTTCGTCATTCGCATATTCATTCTTTTCTATTGAAGGATTTGCTCCTATCCATCCAGCAGAAATTTTTTCTACTAATGTAACATTATTTGCTATTCCGCATCCTTTATTATGTACAACTATTCTAGGTTTAAATACGATTGAAGAAGAAACTATGGAAGGTATTTCTCTTATAACTTCCAAAATAGGAATATTTGGTGATACTCTAATTTTAATTTCCTTTTCTAAATTCCTTCCTTTAGCATAACTATAGTTTAGAACAACAAAAACAGAATATTCTTCTTCATAATCAGAAAAGGCAGTTAAGTTAAACTCTACTTCATAATATCCTTTTCCTTTAGAATATATTTGAACAAAAGATGGAGAATAACTCCAACCATTAGGAACTCTTAAAGATACATTATATTCAATTTTGTCTTCTAACGGCTGATAAATTTTAACTTTTATTTTTTCTGTTGTTGAATTACATTGATATTTAGAATAATCTACATCTAACTTCAATTCACCTAATACAAAATTCCTATAAATTATTTTTGAAATATTCTCATAGCTCAAAATAGCTAGTATTCTATATTCTCCTTCTTCCAAATTAGATACTTGAATGTTTGTAAAGTTGATATAAGTATAACTATTTGCTCCAACATATCCTTCTCTTTCTGACGAATATATTTCATTTCCATCTTTAACCAATTTCAAAGTTAAATTAAACATTTTACCTTCATCCAAAGAATTACCAATCCTAACTGAAACATTTAAATAATCTTCAGATTTATCCAAACTCTCTACTTCAACATCTTTTATTATCAGTTTTATTCCTTCCACTTTTGCTGTTTTATTATAATAAGCTGTCAATATTGCTTTTTCTATATTAACAAAATTATCTCCAATATTTGAAATTCTAACCAAACATTTTCCATCGGAGTTTGAGCTAATTTGATTTAATAATATTGGAATGAAATAGTTTTCGTTTCCTTCTACGTGTAAGTTATCTTTTACAGTAATCCAATTAGATGAGTTAAATGTTTCTATTCTAATCTTAGAACCTTGAGAAGAAATGTTTAAAGTTAAATTGGCAACTCTATAATCTCCAGCTTCACAATCAAATTTGAGAATTAGAGCTTCTTCTGGTTGTAAAATTTTTGGCAACGAATTATCTTCTGTTTGTAAGAAATTGTACACAATAAATTCTCTACTAAAAGTCTCTTTACTTCCAGCATTGCTTGAATTTGCATAAAAGCTTATTTTATAAACTCCGCTGCTTGTTGGATATATATTCCAACTTACTCTTTTAAACTCTCCAGTTTTAACTTCTCCCAGATATATTACATTTTTATCAACAAACCAACCATTTGGAATACTAATGTTTATATAAGCATCATTAGCATCTCCTACCCAAGAAGTAACATAAGTCACAATTGTAAAGTTTTTGTACTGAAATGTTTCTCTTGGTAACTCTATTGAATAAATATCAATTTGAGGTTGACAACCGGGAAGTTGAATTGTTATGGAATAGTTTCCAATTGATGCTTTTTTATAATAAGGATTATCATCAGTTATTTCAGCACCCCAATATTGAGATCCTTCTAGCCAACCATAACAATCTGTTATATTAAGTAAGTAGTTTGCGTATCCAGATTCATTTGTATAAACACTTCCCAAAACTTTATAACCATTTGGATATCTATCATCATAAATTTTGAAAGTTACTAAAGCTGGAGGATTTAATTCATATGTATTTGCATCTAAATCAAAAACTCTAACAGAAAGTAAAGCTGATTGAGTATTTCTTATAACAACAGAATTATTTCCACTAACATATTCCAAAGAAACATCATCCTTTTCAACAATTACATATTTTACTTCTGTTGTAGATGTTGGACCTAAAGAAAACCTATAGTACCAAGTTCCTACTTCATTTGAGCTAAAGTTTCTTAAGAAAGTTACAACTTGTCTATAACAATTAAAGCAACTTACTGGAGTAAAATTAACACATTCGTAGCAAGGTAAAGCTGGTGGCCAAAGATTTCCCAAGTATATGTTTACATCAAAACTTTCTTCACTATCTCCACTTGAAGCTAAAACTGTGAAATTCCAATTCTTATATCCCCAACCTTCTTGCAATGGATAAGATTGTGGATTTTCTAATTTGTAAATTGGAAGAAGATAGAACAATCCTGGAATACCAAAATTTACACTCCAATTAGAATAATGAAACTCTTTCCAAGCAAACATACTAACATTATACCAACCCATTGGAGTTGTTATTTCTGTATGCCAATCACAAGTATAGGCATTAGAACCAACTTGAATTACATTAGAGCACTCAAAAGATGCTAAACTATGGTTTGCGAAAAATGTTGTATTTAAAGTTAATGGATCTCCACAATCGTCAATAACATAAGCTAAAAATGTTATAGTATCCTCTTGAGTGTAATTTGAAGTACCATCAGGCCTAACTATATTTGGTATTATATCTCCAGTTACCAAAACTCTTAAATCAAAATAATTTTCTGTTGAGTTATCAAAATAGCATTCATCATTTCTTAATTCTGCCTTCCATTTTTGATATCCAACCAAATATTTTGGAGAACATAATGCTAAGAAATTATAATTAGCATAACCTGAAGAATTTGTTTGGACTAAGCTTCCTATATCATAAACTATTCCATCTAAGGTTACGTAAAATCTTAAAGGTAGGTTTGAAATATATGTACCATTAAAGTCTTTTACCCTAACACTCAAAACTGTTGGAAGTTTTCCTCTTCTACTTTCAGTACTATTTCCTAAAATTTCTTCAAAAATTATTCTACTCTTAGTTATGGCAAATGATAGCAAAGTAGAATTGGCTGTTCCTGCAAAATTGGTTGCATTAAATTTAACAAAAACTGGATTACCTATATCACTACAATCTGGATCGAATTCAAATGAATAATTTTTCCAAATTCCAATGTTGCTTCCTGGAGCTTGATATACATCGCAACCTATTAATTTAAATGGTTCAGTTCCAGTTTTACTAAACCAAGAACAAATTTGAACATCATTCTCTGAATTAGAAACCCTAACTGAAATGTTAAATGTAAAGTTAAAACTCCATGAGCCAGAAGATGAACCTGTTTCTTTTGAAATTGCTATTGGGTTTTCTAATTCAATTAATGCTGGCGGTGCATTTATTGTAATATCTCTGCAAGAAGAAACTACTGTAGAATTTTCAGTGGCATTTGCATTAATACAAAATGTTATTATTCCTGGTGATAATCCTGTAGTATCTATTGTGAAATAATAGTCATTAAAAGCAACTTTCGTTTCTTTTGGTAGTATATTACCCAAATAAATCCAATTACTTTCCATTCCACTAGAATTATAAATTCTTAAATTTTCCAATCCTCTCATTGGAGTAGAATTAGTATAGTTAATCCAAACTATTACATTACTTGCATTTCCTGGACCATCATTATAAATGTTTGCCGAAATGTTGAAGATATCATTAACATATATAGTTGGTTCTGGATATTCTCCTATTCTTGTTCTAATTTGGTCTACACTTAAAGAAGCTCCACAAGAAATTGAAATTATGTATTCTTCATCAAAAAAGCTAAAGGTATTATTAAGTGCTAAAGATTGAAAACTAAAAGTACCATTAGTTTGATATGGAACAAAAATTGAATAAGTAAAGTTTCTTGCATTATCTTTACCAGTAGCTATGAAATTTATTCCACCATCCCAGCTAATTAGTTTTGATTGCTCTAAATAAGGATTAGAAGGATTAAAATCGTAGAAAATTAGATCTTCAGGATGGGTTTTAAGTATATCGCTTTTTGTTTCGTTTATTCTAAAGTTATAAGCAGGTAAATTACCTTTATTAAAAACTTGTAATTTGGTTGAAAAATTACCACAAGCAAAAAATGATGGGAAATCTAATTGTTCATTTGAAGGAGTAGTGTTGTAATATCTTATTGTTTTTAATAAAGGGGCGTTTAATACTATAACTTGCGAAGCGGTCTGATATATCCATGCCCTTGGTCCTGTATAGCCAGTCGCTTGAATTATAAAATTCTTACCACCAGGTAGACAAGAGCTAGAGACATTAACATAAAAGCTAATACTTACACTTCCGCCAGCAGCTATTCTCCAGTGATTACCAGTTGGTGTTCCATATCGGCTACCATCTGAACTTACCTTTCCACCATAATAGGGAGTCCATTTTACTATCCAACCAGTTCTTTCGCTTCCTATAGGATAGCCAGGATCTTGTAGACTAAATCCGTATGGTATAAAGCAAGGTGGAATCAATAACTCTAAAGTATAAACTTGCTTGGTACCAGCATCATCTTGTGTATTTTGTAAAGTTAAGGTAAATGGTACTGCTGTTTGGCCAGGATACACTACAGTTGGGGTGAGAGAGATGTTTAAAGTTCCAAGCGCGCCACCAATCTCAGGAATAGAGCCTATCTTCTCACTCTTAATTCTAGTTTCACCTGTTACTGGATCTTTCCATGTTAAGGTAATTGTAAACTCTTCAATTCCTGCATCTCCGATAGGAATATAGGCTATATAATAATTAAAACAACTTGAAGTTGGTATCAATCTATTGAACCAGCTAATTCTCCCAGTAACATTTTCATCTGGTGTTGGAACTACTATTGTAGAGGTTGATCCTTCGTTTTCTAAAACAGACTCTTGAGTAATATTTACAGTTAAATTATAATCTCCATAATTACAAACATATCCATAAAAATGATTTTCATCATTAGTTGTATCGGTGGTGGCCGTTTCTGGATATTCATAAAATACAAGTAAATAATCAGGAACTCCTTCAGTAGAATAAACATCAAAATTTTTATAATACGTTTTTTCAGAGTTGGAAGTTTTTATAGTTATTTTAGCTGTATAAGTTTTTGCTATAATTTTATCTGGAACTATAAAGTTCCATACTATATCTTTTTCTTCATTGGGGGCTAGTGTAGGAATTGTTTGGGTTCTTCCCTCTATTATAAACCAATTTAATTCGTTCGTTCCATCTAACAATGTTAGACTCAAATTCACATTTGATAATGAGCTAGTGTTATAATTTTTAATTTTTACTCCAACAACACCAATATGACCCTGAATTATTCTGTTTGGAATAAAATTGCCTTGCAAATAGTGTTCTTTTTCTCCAGGAGCAGAATAAACAAAAATATCATCTACCAAATCAGCGTCTGTACATTCTATGATTCTTATCGGATGCTTGTTTGTTCCATATTTTACCGGGGCATCGCCGCTCGTTACAAGATATAACTTTAATGTATGTTCACCCAATACTGCAGCGTTAGTAATGTCTAATCTCTGGTTTACTCTACCACAATGGTCATTATCATCTGTCGGACTTGTGTCTAATACACAATTCTCTGTGAGACCAAAAGCATCTAAATTTGGGTATGGTTGTGGAGTAGCAATTAAACCCCCATAAGGCAAATCGTTAAACATTGCTTCTCCTTGAAGTTTTACTTGCATTTTTACTTGTTGTGAAGAGGTAGATACGTCATCTGCAACCTCCATTACGGTAACATTTACAAAATAAGATTTTCCTCTACATAAAGCCATTGGAGATACAGGATTATTATTAGTATCTCTAAAACTCCAAGTGAAGAAGAAATATCTTACATCTGCTGCTAACAAATTCCAAGGCTTTAACTCGATGAATTTACTTTCATCATAGCTTATTTCTAAAGGACCTAATAGATAGAGATATGGAGTAACATGTGGTAAATCAAAACTATAAGTTAAGTTAAATTCTTGGTTTAACTCTTCAAAATTCCAGATAATCCAAATCTCGTTTTCTTTTTTAATTACTTGTGCATTTTCTGCTTTTATTTTGGTGAAGTTTATAGGTAATTTTTCTACTATGGTTAAATTTTGAACACTAACTTTTGGTTTTACTCTTATATTCGCTTTTACGTTCTCAAATATCTCAGCTATTGTTGGTATTTCTCTTTCTATATCAAACTCAACAAAATTTCTAACTTCAAAAAACGAAGTTTCATTAAGAGTAATTTCTTCATTTAAGGCAAAGACTTGAATAGTATAATTTCCGATTTCATTTGTGTCATTGTGATATGCAACATAAGTTCCATCCCCATTATTATGCACAGAACCATTTAATGTAGAATAAGTAGTTATTTTACCAGAAGGTGAAGTAACAAGGATGTTAACAAAAGCATTACTAACTTTTCTTCCTTCATAGTTTAATATCCCAACAATTATTTTAACCTCTTCTCCTGGCAAATAAATTGATTTCGGTGTATTAACAGCAACTAATCCAACTCCAAATTCTGTTTCTTCCTCTTCTAAGACTTCAACAACTTTTTCCGAAACTTTAAATGGCGCTCTTCCTTTTTCCACAAACTTTTCTTCAATCGTTTTGACTTTCAATTTATACAAACCTGGTCTAAAACTTCTTCCGAAATCTAAATCAACAAAATATTTGCCATCTTTTTCATAAAACTCAACTTCTTTTTCACTTCCTTCAGGATCTATCAAATAAACTTTAACATTTTTTCTATCAACTCTCTTTTCAAAATTAATTTCAAATTTTGCCTTTTCACCTAAATTATAATTGAATTTCTCTTTCACTATTTTTGGTTTAAACAAAAATTCTCTACCTTTTAATTCAATAGTTTTATTTACCACCCCATATTCGCTAACAACAATCAAATCTAAAGAATAATTTAAAGGTAATAATAGATTAACATAAAATTCAAAATTATCAGAAAAGTTTTGGGAAGAACTAAAAACTGTTTTACTTTGGAAGTTTTTAACTAAAAGTGTCACATTTCCAGGAATTAGATAATTACCATATGTTAAATTACCAAATACTCTAATTGTTGTTGTGTTTAATCTATCATAGAAAACATTTAGCGTTAACTTTACATATTCAAAATAAATTGACTTTTCCTCTACTAAATCTTTATAAACTGCTTTAATTTTGTAATTTCCAGATTCTGAGAAATTAGCATCTAGAATTGTTTCAAATTTACCATCTTTTGCTTCAACTTGAATACTATAAACAACTTTATCCTCAAGGTTTATAGAAATAATCAAACTATCACTAATTTTTTCTCCATAGATAAGCTCTCCATATATTTTTATTTTTTCACCATATTCGTAAAAGTCCTTATCTGTAAATAACTTTAGCTCTTTCCTAAAAGTTTCTTCTTTATATATTTCAATTTCTTTCTCGGAGCCAAAAATAAAAGAATCTTCATCACCCTCAAAAACAACTTTAACTAAATTTTTTCCTTCAGATAAATTCAAAGAAATTTCAAAATTTCCTTCTTCATTAGTATTTAAAGTTGAAACAAGAACATCATTAAGAAAAACTTTAATTTCTCTATTTGATAAAGCTGTACCGTTATCTAGAATCAATCTTCCTGAAATAATGTTTTCAAAATTATTAATTAAAATTTCTGAAGAAGCATAAACGTCTATGAAATCTGTTTTCTCTTTTTCTAACTTAACTCCAACAAATCTTCCAGTTATATTTTGAATATTGAAAACTAAAATTCCTAAAATTCCAATTAAAGCCAAAATAAGTGCTGAAAAAACTTCAGCCTGCCCTATTTTCTTAGCCATAGATAACTCTCACCTTAATTTCTTTTTTTCCAGGAAGCGTAGAGATAGAAGTTTTTATCTTAAAAACTACTTCACAAGTTTCATTTATACCAATATTTTCACATATTTCTTGATCTTTATCTGAATCCATACCTTCTGGTAAAACAAGATAAATTTTAAGAGTCTCTAATACCTTATTTCCGCTGTTTTTGACTTTAACAATATAATCAAAACTTTCTCCTCTTTTAAGTTTGCTTTTTTCTAAAACAGTAAAAATTTGAAAATCTGAGAACTCTAAACTTTCGTTTTCTGCTGATATATTTAAATCTTCATATATTGAAGCTTCTCCAGTCAAATTTTCTTCTTCATAAGTTACATTCTCTTGTGCTATAGCTAAAAAAAGAAAAAAGGCTAGAAAAATTACTATAATAGCCAAACTCTTTTTATTTATTATCATTATACCTCACTCTAATAGTTAACACTACTAATAACTACTATTGAATGTCGATGGATATATGGTGTTTTAATAATAATTGACGGTTTTGTCGAAATTATCTATCGACAAAATTTTAACTTTTTATGACAAAAATTGAATATAAATATTATGTTAACAGATTTGCTTAGAAGTAAAACCAAGAAAAACCAAGAAAATAATGATAATGCATTCAAACTCTTAGATTCTCAATTATCCTTAATCTCTATGGAATTAGAAAAATTAAAATCATTATCTCAAAAAATTGAAAATATAGAGAAAAAAGTGAACCAAATTGAAGCTTTTCTTAAAGAGCAAGGCGTGGAAATAAAGACTAAAACAATTTCAACAAGAACTAAAGAAACTATAATAACTTTACTAAAAAGATATGGATCTTTAAATCCTGTTCAGTTAGCCAAACTTTTGAACTTATCAAGAACCAGATGTAATGAATATCTAAAGGAAATGGAAAATGAAGGAATATTGGATTCTGAATGGAAGGGTCGAAAAAAATTTTATAAAATTCGACAAAGCGCACAAAATTTATCAACTGAAGAAAATAAAACAATCGACAATAAAAAGTTGTAAAAAACTAATTTAAATAAAAAGAATAGTACAAGCAAATTTTTAAAAATATTTTTAGACGAGTAAAATCGACAAAAAAATAATAAAAGATTGTGAAAAATTAATTGTCGATATATCATTTCTTAAAATTCGATTAAAAATCAGATGAGTAATGCTATTATACCTATAGATAATGGTAGTAAAAAATTCTCTAATTTACTTAAAAATGATTCCAATAATGTTCCAATTAAAGATAAAATTAATGACTTGAAAACCGGAAAAAACAAAAAATAAAGGAAAAGGGTAGAAAAGAAATATGCCAAACTTCCCTCCAGGCTTTTATTTTTATTATATGGAAGCTTATGGCTACCAAAGATGTATCCTACTAAGCCGGCTACCCCATCACCTATAACAATAGCTATAAAGCCAGCTAAAAAAGCTTCCTTAGGAAAAGTTAGTAATAAAACTAAAGATAAAGCATATAAAAGCGGGGAATAAATAAAACCTTTTTCTTCTTTTTTCCTACATTTTAAAGTTATTTCTTGAATTATAGGAAAATAGATATTTTTATTTCTAAAAATTTCAGAAACAGTATAAATGAATGAAACAAATAAAATTAGAGCTAGAACATAATAGGAAGGAATATGAAAATAAATATACAGTATAGCAATAGAAGAAAGATGTATAATTTTTCTTAAAACAAAACTTCTTTTATTATTTCTTAAAATGTACGAAAAGAATAAAAACCATAAATAAGAAATTAGGGCTCCAACAATTACTCCACCAACTATGTCTATTATTGTGTGTACTCCTAAAGCCAATCTCGAATAACAAACTAATATAGCTAAAATAAACAAAATAGCATGAATTTTATACTTTTTTCTAAATAGCAAAATTGCTGTAGTAAGAAATGATGCTGCTATAGTAGCATGCCCGGATGGAAAAGCATAAGTTTCTGGGCAATATTCCAATCCTGCACATATTCTAGGAACTTTAAAATACTCTTTTAATAGAAATGAACTCAAATAGGATAAAAATACAGAGGGTAAAAGAAAGTAGAGTATCCACCTAAACTTTCTCTTATCTTTTTCATATAAAAATGGATATATAATAAAAAAAGAAATTAAGAAACCTAGCCAATAAGCAACATCTCCAAAATAGCTAAAAAAATACCAAACATACTTCATTAATTTTTAATTTTATACGAAAATAAAAAATGGTAGAAAAAGAAATTAAGCCAGAAAGATTGCCATCAAAAGAAAACTTTATAGAATGGTATAATGCTTTGCTTCAACTTGCAGAAATAGCAGATAGAAGATATCCTGTAAAAGGAACTTTTGTTTGGCTTCCATACGGATTTAAAATAATGAAAAAATTGGTTGAAATTTGGAATAGAATTTTTGAAGAACATGGAATAGAAGAAGTTTACTTTCCACTTTTCGTTCCTTTGGAATTTGCTAAAATAAATGAGGAATGGTTTGAAGGTTTTAAGGATGAGGCTTTTTACGTTAAAGATGAAGACTTAATTTTAAGACCTACTGGAGAGCCTGCCATGTATCCAATTTTTAAATATTGGATTATGGATGGTAAATTGCCTATCAGAATTGTCGAAACTGTTTCTTCTTTTAGAAAAGAAGGAAAAACAACTCATACAATGATAAGAGATAGAGAAATTACTTTTTGGCATGAAATTCATACAGTTCATAAAACCAAAGAAGAAGCTTATGAAGAAATGGAAAAACACAAAAGAATTTATGAATATATATGGAAAGATATTCTAAACATTCCTCCAATTTGGGTAGAAAAGCCAAAATATGAAATATTTCCTGGAGCAGAAAGTGCTTATGAATTTTATACAATTTTACCAAATGGAAGATTGTTAGAAAATGGAAGTGTAAATAATTTGGGTCAAGCATATGCCAAAAAATTTGATTTATTTTATATCAATGAAAAAGGTGAAAAAGAGTATGTTTGGCAAGTTTGTACTGGTAATGGGGCTAGATTTTTAGTTGCTGTTATATCTTTACATGGAGATGAAAGAGGTTTAATTTTACCACCAAAAATATCTCCATATGATGTAGTTATAATAAATATACCAAAAGATAAAGAAAAATTTGAAAAAGAAGCTTTAGAATTGAAGAAAACATTAGAAAATTTCGGATTTAAAGTTTTTGCTGACCTTAGTGAAAAAACTCCTGGAGAAAAGTTTAATATTTGGGATATAAAAGGAGTACCAATTAGAATTGAAATTGGAGAAAAAGAAGTTAAAGAAAACTATTATACTGTTTACAGAAGAGATAAGAAAGAAAAAATTAAAGTTGAAAAAGAAAAAATAGTTCAAAAAATTAAGGAATTGCTAGAATTTGAAATACCCAAATATCTTTATGAAAAAATTAGCAAGTATTATTCAGAAGTTATAAAGTATTTTGATAACTTGGAAGAAGCTAAAAAATGGATTAAAGAGGGTAAAGTTGCTAAGGTAAATTGGTGTGGAGATGAAAGATGTTTTAATGAAATAACTCTTATTGAAGCTTCTGTTGAGCCCATTGGATTTTTACCTGAAGAGAAAGAAGGAAAATGTATAATTTGTGGTAAAGAAACTAAAAAATTAACTTTAATTGGAAAAACTTACTGATAAAAATTTAGAAATTGCTTTAATTGCTCTTTCTGGAGATTCAAAAACTGGAATTTTGTTTTCAATCATTCTTTCATAAATTGTTTTAGCTTTTTTTCCAGAAATAACAACAACTTTTGGTTTTTTAAAACTTAATATAGCTTCTACTATGTTTTCATCTATTGATGGCACTTGAACTAAAACTATTATTAAATAAATATCAAATTCTTTGTATTTTTCCATAATTTTAAAAACATTTCTATATCTTTCAGAATCGGCATCAGCTATAATATCTATTGGATTTCTTAAACTAGCATAACTTGGTAAAACCTTTCTCAATTCTTCTTTCAATTTTTCACTAGGCTCTTTAAGTTTTATTCCATTCTTTTCAGCTTCATCCGAAGCTAAAACTCCAAAACCACCAGCATTAGTAATTATAGCTAAATTTTTACCAGAAACTTTTTCCAAATTTGAAAAAATTTTAACCAGATCTATAAGTTCTTCCCAAGTATTTGCCTCTATAACTCCAAACTGCTTCATTATATTTGAAAAAACTTTGTAATCTCCTGCCATAGAAGAAGTATGGGAAGCTACTGCTCTAGCACCACTTTCTGTTTTTCCACCTTTGAGTAAAATTATTGGCTTCTTACATTTTTTAATAACTTCCAAAAATCTTTTTCCATCTTTTATTCCTTCTATAAATCCAGCTATAACTTTTGTTTTTTCATCTTTAGAAAAATACTCAATTAAATCACACTCATTAATATCACATCCATTTCCATAAGAAACTACTTTACTAACCCCAATTCCATTTTTTGAAAAGTTTTCCATAGCTAA
>JAVZSS010000002.1:0-40099 GCA_044343155.1 Candidatus Aenigmatarchaeota archaeon | reverse complement strand
TCAGTTTTTTGTTCTCTCTCTTGAAAATTTGAAAAGAAGCATGTGTGAAAAATTGGGTTGGGTTGGATTTATTTTTGGTTGTTAGATTTTATTTAAATTCGGAAAAATATTAGATTAAATGGGAGGAGTTTCAACAGTTCCTGTTTTTTTAATTGCTGGAGTAATTATAGTTGGTATAGCTCTATATATTATCTTTACTTCATCAAGACATTTGCTTTCTGAAATATTTTCTTTTTTAGGGTTTGAAAAAAAACCAACTAGTATAGAATCTGCAGTGTTATGCTCTCTTTATAGATGCACATATGGATGCATGAGTGCAGAAGTTGAGAAAATTTCTTGGAGAGAAGATGGAAAATTGGTTAAATGTAAAGATTTTTGTAATAATATACCTGAAGATACTTATGAAGATAAGAACATGAAAACTGTATGTAGTCCTAATTTTCCAGTATCTATAAATCTTAAAAAAAATGAAAGATTGGGTGAAACTTTATCAAAATTAATAAGCGTTGGAAATAAAAGGGGCTTAGATTGTTTGTTAGTTAATTCTGAACTATTTGAAAAGGCCCTTGTTAGTGCAACTGGCTCAGCCCCCCTTTTAATACTTTCAACAAAAATAATTCTAAATGCGCAAGATAGTGTTGTATCTGCTAAATTTCCTGAAGGAGATTGCACGCTTTACATCTCTCCTATTGTTTCTATTCCATTAGGTCAATCGCATTCCTTTATAGAAGTTTCTAATGGACAAAGATCTATAATTACACTACGCAAAGTTATTGGTAGCACACAATACTTTTTGATAAAGCTGGTAGGTGCTTAAATGAGATGTATTACTCAACACGCAATTTTTGTAACCATTTTGATAGGGTTTTTTACTATTATGGGTATAATAGTTTTTTGGAAATGGTTTTCAGGTTTTTCAGAAAGTGTAAGTGAAACCGCGTGTAGAAATAAACTAATTAGTTATTGTCTTTCTATCATTGGTGGGGAAAAAGTGAAATGGGAAGATATAAATCCTAAAAAAGGATGTGAAAATTATAATATAGTGGAACCAACTAAAGAGGAATGCGAAAAATTGTTTAAGTGAAAAAAATGAAGGGTGATGTTTCAGAGTTTGTTGGTATTATTGGAGTTTTTTTGATTACATTTATAATTGTAATTGTTGCATTAATTCCTATAATTTCTTCTATAATTGAGTTGCTTGCTCTTTCATCTCCTGAAAATGTGGCAAGACAATTTGCTGGTTTTATTGCGGCAATAGCTTCTACATATAGTGGTGAAGTAGTTTATGTTCCCTCTAAGGATTTATTATATTCAATTGATGTTCGTAATTATTTAGTTAAGATTGATCTTAAATCGGCGCCAAGCTATGCAGAAAAAACTTCTTCAAAACAGCCCATCATCATAGACCTTAATTATCAGAAAGACAATGTTAAGAAATTTATTTTTAGGAAAAAAATTATAGACGGAAATATTGTTTATGAAATAGAAGGCGAATAGTGTGAAAGGGGTTGTCTTAACTACTCAAAATGTGTTTATTGCCATATTTATTATTGTTATTATCGTTTTTGTTTATTATTTTTTTATGTCACGCTATTTAGAAATGCATGTAACTATTAAGGAGTTTTCACTTGAAAGAAAAACAATAAATTATGCTCTCAATTTAATTTCTAACGAAAACATAGTATTAGGTAAAGGAAATGTGATTTGGAGAGGAATATTAGATGCGGAGAAGTTAGATAAAATTTTTCTAAATACGACGGAAATAACTCATATAGATAGGCTAGTCAAAATACTAATTACACCAATAGATATTGGAGTAACCTATCCAAACTCTCTTATAATAATAAGAATAATCGATCTAGAGACTTGTGAAGATAATAAATGTTTCGGTTGGTTAGGTAGGATTTATTCTCCCATTTCCATTGATGGGCTATTTTTTTCTAAGTTTATAGAATGCATAGTAGAAAATATTAAATTAGATTTCGGAACAGTAATAAGAGTTATAACGAATATAGGAAATCCTGTATCTGCAGTATTTAATTTAGTCCAACCATATGATTGGGAAAAGTGTATAGAGAATACGATGCCATCAAATTCTCAGCTTTTGTTTTCCAAATCTTTTATATCTTCAGAAGGATTTCCAGTGCTTATTTACTATAATAACGGGACAACCCATGTTGGTAGGTTGTCTGTTTTAATAGGTGAAGTCATATGAGTTTTATTATTGATATATTAATAATAGGTCTTATAGTAAATATAGTTATAATAGCTGCAATTGTGATAGCGCTTCTTTCTTTCAAATATCATTTAGCAATAACTGTAATTTCAGAGTATAAATACAACAATAATCAACTTCTTTTATCTGAGTTATTGTTTTATAATTATGATCTTTACAAAAACATATATATGATTCTAAGCGAAAGAGAAAGTATAGATTTTGATAAATTTAAAACTTTCATAGAAGAGAAAACTAAAATCTTTTTGGGAGATAAAGAGTTTAAAATAACTAATGAAACAACTACTTTAGTTGGTAATGAAAGCGTTAAAGGAAGAGAGGGTTATGTATATATTTTTAGACCATATGAATATGGAATGGTAGAAAAAATTGTTTTGGTGACTTCATGAGATTATACGGCGGTATTTTAGTTTTTGTTGTTATAATCTTTTGCGGTCTTTTATTTATGGGATATTTGTTAAATATTGTATTCCATAAGTATCTAACTTTTCAAGAGCTTGCAAGGGAAGGTGAAATTTATTCCATCTCAAATATAATAAACGTGGTAGAAAGGTCTTTAGGCTACGCTTTATTCTTTTCTTATAGACAAGCTATGAAAGAATTAGGTTATAAAAATTTTTCACAAATACAGGATCTTCAAAGCTTTACTTCAAATGTTTCCCGAATTTTTAGTGAATATAGAAAAAAGCTAGAAGAAGTTAGCGGGATAAAGGTTCCGAATGGAGATATAAAAATATCTTCTCAAGATAATATAACTATTGAGATAACTTTTACTTCCCCCCAATTAATAACTTATTCTTATAAGGGTTCTACATATTCGTTTACAATTTTTGGAAATCCCAATACTTCTATTTCTTTTATTGAAGAAAATGGAAATTACACTCAGCTAAAAAGTGTTGTGGAAGAGATTAACAAAGTATTAACAAAGTTAGTTTCATAAAACTTATAAATAAAAAAACAAATATAATCTAATGAAAGGAGACGTTTCCTTTACAATGGTTTTAGTGTTTGCTGTTATAGTTATCGCAATTTTGCTTGTTATTTTTTTAACTAGAGGTGTTAATCCTCTCGAGTTAATGTCTACTAAGTCAAATTGTGAAGCAAAAATAAGAAATATGTGTAATACTCCAGGTTACGATCCATCAAGTATTCCAAGAACTTGTGCACCCTACTTTAAAGAATATGGTAAAGATAGTGATGTTTTAGCTTGTATAGATTCGGGAGATAGGGAAAGTACTCAATGTAGAGATTTTTGTGACTGGTTTGTGACTATCTATTTACTAGGACAAGGATGATCTTCACTCTTTTTCATTTTTAGCTATTGTTAATGGTTGAGAAGCCGAATATTCTCTCGTATATTTAATTTCAACAACAACATTCATAACTCTCATGGCCCCTTCTATTTTATTCAAATCTCCCTTACTTACCATTTCTTTGTTACAAATAGCTCCGATTTTATATCTGCTACAAAAAGAAGAAATTTCATTAAAGGATATATTAAGTTTTTCTTCTCTTTCTTCTTCTTTTACTATTGTTTGTATTGTAGGAGGAGAAAGATAGCAGATAGTTCCTCCAATTTCTTTTCCGCCCTCTATTTTATTCGTTTCGAATGCTTCTTTTATACTTTTACATTCTAATAGAGTAGATCCTATTGTTTCTTCAACTACAATTCCACTTTCTTTGTTTTTTGTTATTACCTTTGTTAGAAGGGGACTTACTTTAATTTCATTAATTTCTATATTACCGCTTAAACTCTTTATTTTTAGATAAACCTCAATTTTTTGAACAGAGCTTTGTGGATCATATGGGTTAGGAATTAACTTTATTTGAACGCTAATAGGTTCTTGTGTTATTGTTTGTGGTGTAACTCTTTCAGAAGAAGTATAATAGAGAGGTACTATTGCACGAAAAACTCCAGAATGAGTATAAAACAAACTTAAAGTTAACTTATTTGGATTACATGTAATATTTTCCCAATTAAGACAAATACATCTATACTTTTCTTCCTTTCCACAAAAATATCCTTCTTGACATTTTTTATCTTTTGAGCACTCTATTTTATCAAACTGATATATTTTTTCTCCATTTTCCTCAATAGTATAAAATTTCTTTACTTCTGCTATTTCCTCTGAAGTCCATTCACAAGATTCTTTCCACTCTTTTAGTTCGTCTATTTCGAAAGAAAATGATGATTGGAAAGATTTTTTAGGTTTCAATAAAATTCCGCTTATTTCTTCTGTATATAATGCTAGGTTGCCTTTACTGCTTAAAATAACCGGCACAAAGGTTACAGAAATATCTTCTTCATAATTATTTAGGAAAGAAAAGCCAAATTTATAATTTTTACCACAATATATATTTTTTGGTGCATATAAGTAAGGGGACACACCACTACTCTTTGGTATTGGTGGAGATTTTTCTGTGATAATTTTTACTTCTATAGGATTACATATAAAAGGTGAAGAAAGTAAAGGAATATTTTTACATGTTCTATACCATAAACTTGGATATATAATAAAAAGTGATACTATTGAAACAATTATGATTAATAAAAAGAAAACTACTATATAAACTAATATTTTATTAGTTTCACTTTTCCTTAGAATAATATCTTTTCTTATTTCTTCGGGTAGCATAAGAAAAATTAAGAAAACTCATTTAAAACTTAAAACGTAAAAATTTCTATGGATGAAGAACTACTTTTTGGAAATTTTTCTTCTTTAATAACTCTTCTTTTTTCCTTTCTTCTATTTTATTTGATTATTTTTATTTTTCTAAAGAAATCAAGAATTTTTGATAGTAGGGAAAAAAAAGCAAATTCTCTTTATTATTCATTAGCTTCTTTATCCATTTCTGCTTTATCCATTTACTCTTTATACTCTTTAGGAATAATAGAATTTTTTCCCATTTTTTCAGGAATTTTTGCTATTCTAATATTCTTTTTTACATATTTTTATGGAATTTTTAAGCATTCTATGTCAAAATTAGAAATAATAGGAGAAAATTATGATGTTTTAGTGGCAAAAATCAAGCAACTTATTTCTGAATATGAAAAAGAAAAAAGTGAAGAAAAAAGGAGGGCTATAAAAGATTTACTAGAAAAATTAGAAATATTAAGTAAAAAAATAGGAAAAGATATAGAAAAGGAAGAATGGTATAAAAAAGCTAAAGAGATAGTTGGTTAGCTATGATTGAAGATATATTTTTGATTTTGTTTTCTTTTTTGTCATTTCTAATTATTTTTGGTATTTTGGAAAGAATTAGATTTTTTACAAAGAATATAAACTTAGTAATAAGTATAGTTAGTTGTTTGACAATTTTGCTAATTTTATATCTCTATAGTGATACAATTAAAGTATTTTTTTCTTTGTTTGCAATTATTTTCTTATTAATTTTTATAGTTGCTAGTTTTCTCGGTTATTGGAAAAAATTTAAATATTAAAAGT
Source organism: Candidatus Aenigmatarchaeota archaeon (assembly GCA_044343155.1). Classification (GTDB taxonomy): domain Archaea; phylum Aenigmatarchaeota; class Aenigmatarchaeia; order CG10238-14; family SpSt-28; genus SpSt-28. Next base: position 34,417 of record JAVZSS010000002.1, on the reverse strand, counting down.
AAAAAACTTAATGAAGCTAAAAGAAATTTTTATTTATTTGGCGTTTCTTTTATTAATTTTATTTAATCCAGTTTTTTCTCAAGGGGTTACAGATACAAATGATATATTAGGAGCAATATTTGTATTTGGACTTATTTTGGCTTTTGTCTTAATACTACTTTGGATTGGTGGTGTTATTAAACCAGGTGGGGGAAAAGTTCCTTGGTTTTTGGTTTTATTTATAATTATTTTACTTGTTTTATTTGTAATTCCTCAATTTGTACCTTATCCTTCTTACTTAGAAGTTCCTGAAAGTTTGAAATTGCATCCACTTCCTTCTTATGTTGTTCAAGTTTTAACAATGATTGGGTTACCTCCTGAATGGATGTACTTACCAGCAATAATTTATTTATTTATTTTACCATTTGCTGGAATATACACAATCGTTTGGGCTTTTTTAACAACGATAAAAATATTTGAGGGGGTTCCTAGTGGAGTAAACAGGATATTAGCATTTATAATTACATTTCTAACTATTCCAGTTGGTTGGTTTGTAAAGATTGTTTGGGTTGTTTTTTCTTTTAGTGGCATTTGGAGTGTAGTTGTTTTTGCAGCAACGTTTATTTTGTCTGTTTTCTTTAGAGGATATGGATTTGTAGAAAAAGAAAAATATGAAGCTATGGGTAGAAGATGGAGAGCAGAAGCTAGAAGGCGTTTAGAAAATGCACTATCTGAGATAAGAAATCGTCAGGCTCAGGGCGCAGTAAATGAGTTAAATGTAGCGAAGAGCTTCGCTGGTTTTCATAATGATTATTATAGTCAGATTGATACGGCTATTAATAACTTAACTCAAAGTCCACCAAATTGGGAAGAAGCAATAAATGCTGTAAAAAAGGCTTTAAGCTATCTATAAAGTTTTAATTTATAATTTTTAAATTTTAATTATAGCTTCAATAGTTTAGTAGGGGGTGTAAAAATGGCTGAAGAAACAACTCAACAAGAAAATGTTGTATTCATAGGTAAAAAACCAACAATGAGCTATGTATTGGCAGTAATAACTCAGTTCACAAATGGACAAAAAGAAGTCCATATAAAAGCTAGGGGTAGAAGTATTTCTAGGGCCGTAGATGTCGCTCAAATAATACAAAGAAGGTTCATGCCAGATGTAAAAATCAAAAAAATAGATCTAGGAACTGAAGAGAGAGAAGTAGAAGGAAAGGGAAAAGTAAATATTTCAACAATTGACATAGTTTTAACTAGATAAGCTTTCTTTCTTTTTTCGTTTTTTTAACCATTTAATTAATTCTTCAATTTTATCTATTCTCATACCAGCTGCAGTTGGATGTCCTCCACCTTTGGCAGAAATATTTTCACATATTTTTTTAACTAAAAGAGAGAGGTTTGTTTTTAATTTTAAACCTCTCCTAACACTAACTTCATAAAATCCCTCCTTGTTTTTTTGTGCTATAAAAATTATTTTATCTTTATAGAGTTTTGGCAAAAAGCTAGCTAAAGAAGATTTTAGATTGTATTTACTTTTTAATTCATAAATTAAATAATTACCAACAATTATAGCGTTTTTATGAACATTTTCAATTTCTTTTTTCATCTCTTTCTTTAACTTGTTGAAAAAATTTTTTATTTTTCTATCTTTTAAAATTTTTTCATAATTTTTAGATACACAAATTAGCTTTGTAACGTATTTAATTCCATCTAAACCACCAAAAATTCTACAACTATCAACCATTTTTACAATTTTCCCTAATAAGCTTTTTTCTATTAAAGTTCTATCTTCAATTTTTAAGTTATTTATTAACTTCTTATCATATTTTTTTATTTTTAAAAACAGATCTTTGTTTTCTTTCGCCCCAAAATCACCAAGGGTGCCAAAACCAGCAATCCAAAGTATTTCTTTGTCATCAAAAAATTTTTTAAATATTAACCAACAAACATAACTTGCTGGCATATAAACATTTTTCTTTATCAATCTAGGATTAACATAAAAAAGTTTATAATTTTTTGGAATGTGATGATCTATAACTAAAACATTTCTTCCAATAGAAAAGTTGTTTAAGATATCTTCTGGAGTATCCCCAATATCTACAATAATTATATTTTTATATTTTTCTACCCTTTTAAGTATAGAAAAGTCAACCTCAAAATTATATTTAGATACAAAAAGTTTTGGTTTTAAAGACATCTTTTGGGCTAGTTTGAAAATTATACAAGCAGAAGCAATACTGTCGCAATCATGTCCATATATGATTGCAACATCTCCATTTATTTTTTTAAAAAAATCTATAGCATTTAATATTATTTTTTCTTTCCAGTTCATTTAATCCTCCAAATAACTTTGTTGTATTCCCAATTCAATTAAAGCTAATAATGAGTCAACGTAATGAAGAATTAATGCTTCTATAGTTTTTGGTGGAGTTGTTGAGGCTCCAGTATGAGAAGCTACTATATGTAGAACTTCTTCAGGAAAATCTCTTTTATAGAGTTCTGCTAATATTAAAGAAGAATGATCTAATAAAATATCAGTAGGCTTAGCATCTTTATATTCATAAACTTTCATTATATCATGCAATAATGCTCCGGCAATTAGAAAATCTTTTTTAATGTTTATTCCAAAAGAACTTTCAATCTCCTTAGCTAATGCTATACAACTTTTTACAACAGCTTCGGTGTGAGTTATTAAATCTCTAAATACATACTTTCCATTTATTCCAAAAGGTGTCAAAAGCTTTTCTGGATCTTCCTTTTCTTTTTTTGATAAGCTAGAATGTGTTAATTTTATATCTTTCAAAATTTCAATAGTCTTTTCTCTAAGCTTTTCATCCTTTATGTTTTCCGCCAGTTTTACTAGTTTTTCTATACTCATAATTAACTTATCCAAATAAGCTTGCTAAACCAGCTATTGCTTCTTCCTCTTTTTTCTTCCCTTCCTCTTCCTCTTTTTTCTCTTCTTTTTCTTCCTTGCTTGAACTAAATTGAGGTTGAACAAAAGCAGCTTGCTTTATTGCTTCTTCAATATTTACTCCTTGCAATGCAGCTATTAACGCTTTTATTTTGTTTTCATCAATTGAGGCTCCTGCAGCTTCTAATACCCTTTTTATATTTTCTTCATTTATTTCTTTTTTTGCTTCATGTAGCAGCAATGCAGCATAAACCTCATTCATTTTTTATCACCAAATTTTCCAAAGCCTTTGCTTTCAAATATGCATTTGAAATTAACATATTTATATTTTCTTTCGTTGGATAACAAATATTTATTGTTAAGTTTAAAGCATTTTGATATGCGCTAATTATAAGTTTTGGATACTCAAATACTAAATCTAAAGTATTTTTATCATAAATTTTATTGTTATAATATATTCCAATTACATTCAACACAACTGAAATAGGTTTTATTTTGAGTTTTCTTAATAAGCTTGCCAACTCTTTACTGATTTTATCTCCTTTTTTTGCGACTTGTGTATCTTTTTTTACTGCTATAAATCCACCTTCAACCCCAGCAGGTATTTTTAATCTAGCAAACTCACTTATAGAAGGTCCAGCTTTTATTTGTGTCGGTCCCGAATAAATCCATATATCAGTTTCGGCCACATCACCTTCTTTAGCAAATCTTTCTGTTTTCGTTTCACAAATTTTTTTATAAATAGAAAATGGTTCTTCATTTGTTAGAAATATACCAATTTGTTTTAAACCAAGATTTTCGAATTGTGTAGTATCTATACCAATGTTTTTTAAAGAATAATAGAATGTGCTTTTCTTCAAAATAATAATTTTTCCAAAACTTTCTAAGGATTTTCTTATTTCTTTAAGCTCTTTAGTTGGTATTTTAAACAAATCAAATATAACTAAGGTTTTGTGATTTTTTATTTCTTCTCCAATTTCTTGAGCTAATCTAATTTTTTCTTCTTTTTTCATAATTTCACCTCAATTTTTATCGGTTTACTCATAGTAAATTTAACTAATATTTCATCGATATTGTTTTTCTTCTTAGGAAGTTTTTCAACAAGAAATCTTAAAACCTCTTTAATATTTTTTTCTATTTCTTCATTTTTCATGTTCTCATTTCCAACAGGAACCTGAATTACAGGACTGTCTTTTATTCTAATTCTTACGCTTTTTTTCAATGATTGGACAACTTTTTTAACATCTCCTGTAATAGGTTTAGGGATCTTACCTCGTGGGGCTAAAAATTTACCAAGGTTTTTAGTAACTAATGGTAAAATTTTTGGATCGGATAAAAAGAAATCATAATTTTTAGCTAATTTTTTAGCTTTTCTTTTGTTTTTGCTTATTTCCTCTATTTCTTTAGAACTCAATATTTCGCATCCTATATCTTCTTTTATTTCATCACTAAAAACTAAAACTTTAGATTCTTTACCAGAACCATATGGTAACTCTAATATTTCATTTATTCTATTTTCCGGTTTTTTTGTGTCTATTCCTTTCAAATTAACTATTAAGTCGACTCTTTGAATAAAATTTCTTTTTTTCGATATTTTTCTCAATTCTTCTAAAGCTTTTGTTATTTCACTCATATAAACCTCCTACCTATTAGCTAACTATTATTTAAAGAAATTTTATCTATTTCTCTTAAAATTTCCTTAGGTCTTTTACCCTCAATTAATACTCCTTGGAATGTGTCAATAGAGCTTATAACCATTTTAAGTACTTTTTTTAGGTCTTTTTCACCAATTTGTTCAGCCTTTATTTTTGCAATCTTTTTAACTTGTTCAATACTTAAATTTCCAATAGAAGTTTTTCCCTTAGCTCTGTCCTCTTCAGAAATTTTTAATAATTCAACTTTCAATTCTTTTTTTACTAAATCTGAAATACTTGGTGGTTTAATTTTGACTTCGTATTTTTTATTATTTGAATCTAAGACTATAGTCACAGTAACTTTTGTGTTTGAAAATTCTTTAGTTTTTTCATTTATTTCTTTTTCTATCTCTTTGGAATTAAAACCAAGAGAATTTATTCTATTTGAAAATTGCCCAAGATTTGCTTTTCCACCCTCAACAACTATGTTTATTTTTTCCATATATATCACTTTTTTCTTTCTATAACTTTAATAAATTCTATTGAAATTGTTATTGGTATAGGTATGGGGACTTCCAAAGGCTCAATTGTTATTTCTCTTTTAATACTATCAATTCTAGTAACTTTACCTCTTGTATCTTTAAACGGGCCACTTATAATTTCAACTATATCTCCTAAGTTAACTTCAATTTTTGTTTCTTTCGGCTTTAAAAATTTTTCTATTTCTTCAATTTTTATTGGGGTTGTTATTAAACCCCTAACATTAACTACATTTTTAATAGCCTCTTTAACATCTTTCAAATCTCCTTCAATAAAAACATAACCTTTTATTTCTTCAACTTTCATTATAGATTTTATAGGTATGTTATTTTTTTTAGCTCTAGCAAGTATGCTATCAACAACAACGTTTTCTCTTCCAACTATAGTTCTAACACTATAAATTTTTATATCTTTTTTTTCTTCTACTTGAACATTGCTTTCAAAATTTTCCTCGCTATCCATTAAAATTGATATTGTATGTAAGCTTAAAAACTATTATACTATAAAGAGTATGGATATAGTATAAAATATAAAACCTAATAGTCCAACAATACCTAGTATCGTTAAAGAAATTTTTATAATTTCTTTTAAATCTTCTTTTGAAGGTTTTTTTGCAACTATCAATACTCTCTTGTAATTTTCTAACGAGTTCTTAATTTTAATTAATATTTTATTCAACACTTTCAACACCCAAATATTCTTCTATTTCCTTTTTTTTCTTTAAACTTTTAATTTTAAAATATTCCGGTTTTTCTATGCCCGTAATTACCGTTAGAACTTTTAATTTTCCATTCAAGTTTTTATTTATTTGAACACCCCATATAATTTTTGCATCTTCCGATAAATGAGAAGAAATAGTTTCTATAACTTTTTGGCTTTCTTTTACTGTCAAAGATTCATCACAGATTATATCGATTAACGCACCTTTACCATTTTTTATATCAATTTTTAATAGTGGATGAGAAATGGCATTATTAGCTGCTTCTATTGCTCTTTTTTCTGTATCGCTTTCACCTAGGCCAATAACTCCAAACTTGCCTTCTTTAATTATCGTTTTTAAGTCTGCAAAATCAACATTAATTAATCCAGGCCTACTAACAACATCTATAATTCCTTTAACAGAGTTAGAAAGTATTTCGTCAGCAAATTTAAAAGCTTCTGCTAGAGATAAGTTTGGAACTATTTCCAACAATCTTTCATTTTGAATAACAATTAATGTATCAACATATTTTTCAAGCTCTTCTAAAGAATTTCTAGCATTTTCTGCTCTATGTTTACCTTCCATAAAAAATGGTAAAGTAACTATAGCAATATTTAGTATTCCCATTTCCTTAGCTAAACTAGCAACATAAGGAATACAGCCAGAGCCAGTGCCTCCACCTAAACCTGCAGTTAGAAATAGAAGATCTGCACCTTTAATAGAGTTTCTAATTTCTTCTCTTTGCTCTTCAGCTGCTTTTCTTCCAATATTTATATCAGCTCCAGCACCAAATCCTTTTGTAAGTTCCTTACCAATAAGAATTTTTTTATTAGCATTAGTATAAAGTAAATCTAAAGCATCAGTATTTATAGCAATAGTTTGGACATTTTCCAAATTCATTTCAGTTATTCTACTAACAGCATTAGAACCAGCACCACCACAACCCACAACTTTAATCTTTATTTTAGCTCTTTCTGCATATCTTTTTATTTCTTCATCTTCAGGATTTTTAACTATTGGAGTAGATTTAACCATAAATTATTTAGAATTAAAGCATTATTTCTTTTCAAAAACCTCAGAAAATTTAACTTTCTTTATTTCTTTAATCCAAGTAAATATATTTTTAACTATTTCTTCTTTAAGTCTAGAAGCAATTTTTATATCCTTAATTTCTATTTCAACGTTTTCATTTTCAATATTAACTTTTGCTGTAGCTTCATCTAAGTTTGAAAAATATTTTAAAATACAGTAGATTTTTTCTTTTAAATCTGTAACTTGTTTTGTTATTTCTATTTCATAAACTAAAGTTTTACCAGCCAATGGATGGTTAAAATCAACTTTTACTCTTCCACCACTAATGCTAACTATTCTTCCGGAAATTCCATTTATATTAATAAATTCACCAACTTTAGGTTCAATATTCTGTTTTTTAAATTCTGATTCAGGGATTAGCTTTATTAAATCTTCCCTTCTTTCACCAAAAGCCTTCTCAGGTAAAATTTCAACAATTTTCTTTTCTCCAACATTCATTTTTTCCAATTCTTCATCTAAACCTTTAATTACGAAGCCAGCTCCAACTATTATAGGAATTTCCCCATACTTAAATTCTGGATTATATATACCTTCTTTTTTTGCTATTTCTTCATCAGTTAAATCAAAAATTTCCCCACTTTCTTTTATTTTACCAATATATTTTATGTATACAAAATCTCCTTTTTGCATCTTTATTAATTGAATTTAACTTTTTTAAATCTTCAAAACAAAAGGTTAAAGTATGAGGCACGACTTGTTGGCAGATGCTTTGAGTGCAATTAAGAATGCTGAAAGAGTAGGTAAGAAAGAATGCTATGTAAAAGCCAGTAAATTGGTAGAGAAGGTTCTAAAGGTCATGCAAGATAACAATTATATAGGGGCTTATGAGATTATAAATGATGGAAAGTCTGGAATAATAAAAGTAGAGCTTAAAGGGAAGATTATAAATTGTAATGCAATAAAACCTAGATTTTCTGTTAGAATTGATGAATTTGAAAAATGGGAAAAAAGATACTTGCCAGCTAGAAATGTAGGTATTTTAATACTTACTACAAATAAAGGGATAATTGACCATAAAACTGCCAAAAAACTTAGAGTTGGAGGAAAACTTCTTGCATATTGTTATTAGGGTGATTTATATTTTTGTTAAAAAGGTTGCTATTCCAGAAAATGTTAAAGTTGAAATGATTGGAAATAAGGTTAAAGTTAGCGGACCAAAGGGTGAATTAATCAAAGAGTTTAAAATACCTTCAGATATCAAAGTTTTGATTGAAAAAAATGAAGTTAAAGTTTTTACAGAAAATGAAAGAAGAAAAATAAAAGCTATTACTGGAACTATAGCGGCACATATAAGAAATATGATAGAGGGAGTAACAAATGGTTACGTGTATAAACTAAAAATAATATATTCTCATTTTCCTGTTACAGTAAAGGTTGAAGGGGATAAAGTGATAATACAAAACTTTTTGGGAGAGAGAACACCCAGAATTGCTAAGATAGTTGGAAATACTAAAGTGGAGGTTAAGGGTCAAGATATTATAGTCTCTGGAATTGATATAGATGCTGTTGGTCAAACAGCAGGAAATATAGAGCAAGCAACTAGAATAACTGGAAAGGATAGAAGAGTTTTCCAAGATGGAATATTTATAGTTAGTAAAGGTGAAGAGCAATGATATTTGGAACAAGGGTTGCTACTGATTGCATAGCGGAAAAAAATGGAAAAATATTGGTTGTTAAAAGAACTATACCGCCATTTTTTGGAAAATATTGTTTTCCGGGAGGACATTTAAAATATGGAGAGAGTGTGGAAGAGTGTGTTGTTAGAGAAACATATGAAGAGACTGGAATAAAAGTTATACCAAAAGAAATATTGGGTGTCTATTCAAAAAAAGGCAGAGATCCTAGAGGGCATGTAGTTTCTATAGTTTTCGTTTGTAAACCTGTAAATTTTAAGACTAAAAATTCTTTCGAAGGAATAGCTTATTGGTTGGACTTAAAAAAATTAAGAAAAGAAGAAATGGGGTTTGACCATAAAAAGATATTAAAAGATTATATTAATTGGAAAAAGAAAAAACAAACTTTTTGGAGTGATAAAAATGGCTAGAAAAAGATTTAGGAGACCTTTAAGTGAAAGTATAAAAAGGTTGAAGGAAAGTTGGAGAAGACCTAGAGGATTGCATAGCAAAGTTAGACAAAAAATGAAAGGAAAATTGAAAATGCCTGATATAGGTTATAAAAAACCCGAGGAAAGAAGAGGACTACATCCTTCAGGCTTTAAAGAAGTTTTAGTAAGAAATCTGAAGGATTTGGAAAAGGTTGATGTAAATAAAAATGTTATAAGAATAGCTTCAACTGTAGGAAAAAAGAAGAGGGAAGAAATAATTAAAAAAGCTAAAGAGTTAAACATTAAAATCTTGAATGAGTGATATTATGAAGCTACAAAAGAGATTGGCAGCAAGAATATTTGGTGTTGGAGAAAGTAAGATATGGTTAGATCCGACTAAGATTTCAGAAATTGAGAAGGCGGTTTCTGCAGCCGATATAAGGAGGCTTATTAAAAAAGGTTACATAAAAAAGAAAAAAGAAAAGCTACCAAGACCTAAGGAAAAAGAAAAAAGAAGAAGGTATCATGGTAGTAGAAAAGGTAAAAAATATTCGATTGTTTCTAGAAAGGAAAGATGGATAAGACTGGTTAGAGTTTTAAGAAGATATGCTAAAGAACTAAAAGAAGAAGGTAAGATAGATAATAGAACTTATAGAAAAATAAGAGCTTTAATAAAAGGTGGAATGTTTAAGAGTAGAGCACACTTAGAGCTATATCTTAAACAACACAATCTTTTGAAGGGTGAATAAAATGCCAAAGATTTCTCCAACATATAGAATTCATTTTAGAAGAAGGAGAGAAGGAAAAACTAATTACAGAAAGAGGTTAAAATTACTGCTTTCTAAGAAACCAAGATTAGTTTTTAGGAGAACCTTAAAATATATAATAGGGCAAATTATTTCTTTCGATAAAAAAGGAGATAGAACTTTAGTTGGTTTAACATCTAAGGTTCTTAAAAAATTTGGATGGAAGTATGCTTGTGATAATACGCCAGCAGCATACTTAACTGGTTATCTTCTTGCAAAAAAAGCAATTAAAAATGGTATAAATGAGGCAGTTTTCGATTTAGGTTTGTATTCGTCAACAAAAGGAAATAGGGCATACGCATTTTTAAAAGGAGCTATAGATGCTGGTTTGATAGTTCCTCATGATCCTTCTATTTTTCCAGATGAAAATAGAATAAAAGGAATGCATATTAATGAAAATGTTGTAAATAATTTTGAAGAAGTAAAGAATGCTATTGATAAAGAGGGATAATAATGGTTGAGGAAAAAGGAGAGGAAGTTGAAGGGGAGCTTAAAGCTCCAGAAAAAGAAAAGATATGGGTACCAAAAACATCTTTAGGTAGAGCTGTTCTAGAAGGAAAAATTAAGAGTATAGATGAAATTTTAGAAAGTGGAAAAAGGATTTTAGAGGAAGAAATTGTAGATTATTTACTTCCAGGTTTAAAAGAGGAATTGATTTTAATAGGAAAAAGGACTGGAAAGGGTGGAGGCGCTCAAAGAATTCCTATTAGAGTTACCGCTAGAATGAAAAAATCGGGAAGAAGATTTAGAATGTCGGCTTTTATTGTAATTGGTAATGAAAATGGTTATGTTGGTATAGGTAAGGGGGTTTCTGTTGATGCAAAGAGAGCAATAGAAAAAGCAAGAAGGAGAGCTAAATTAAATATTATAAAAGTTAAAAGGGGGTGTGGCAGTTGGGAATGTGGTTGTGGCACTGAGCATTCAATTCCCTATAAGGTTGAGGGAAAGTGTGGTAGTGTTAAGGTTATTTTATATCCTGCTCCAAAGGGTGTTGGTTTGGTTGCGGATGATGAAAGCAAAAAAATTTTAAGATTAGTTGGTATAAAAGATGTTTGGGTAAAGACTTTTGGAAATACTAGTATGCACATAAATTTAATTGGGGCAATATATGATGCTCTTAAGAAACTATACATTTATGAGAGGGAATAAAAATGTTTGTAGCTATTAGATTAAGAGGCTGTGTTGGAGTGCCTAAAAGAATTGAAGATACGTTAAAATTACTAAGATTAAAGTATAAGTTTAATTGTAATTTGTTTCCTGAAAATGAGAGTATAAAGGGTATGTTAGAAAAAGTCAAAGATTTTATAACATATGGCGAAATAGAAAAAGAAACGTTAGTTATGCTTCTTAAAAAAAGATTAAGAATGAAAGGAAAAGGGAATAAAAAAGTTAGTGAAGAAGATCTGAAAAAAGTTACTGGGTTTTCAACATTTGAAGATTTTGCAGATGCCTTAATTTCTGGAAAAGTTAAATTAAAAGATTTTGAAGTTTTACAACCATACTTTAGACTTAGGCCTCCTTCTAAAGGATTAAAAAGTATAAAGGAGCATTGGCCCAAAGGAGATTTGGGATATAGAGGAAAAGAAATAAATGAACTAATTAAAAGGATGATTTAGATGGTAGTGAGAAGAGAAAAGAAAAGAAGAAGAGGAGAGAGAACTTATCATGGGCATCATAAAAATAGAAAAGGGGGAGGACATAAAGGGGGAAGGGGTAATGTCAGCAAACACAAACATATTTTTAAATTTTTGGAAAGAGAAGATAAAAGAGGATTTAGGTATCCATTAAGAAAGGAATATAAAGTTATAAACTTAGAGGATTTGAACTATTTGATAGAAAAATTAATCGAAGAAGGAAAAATAGATAAAAACAATATAAGAATAAATATTTTGGATTATGGTTATGAGAAAATCTTGGGAAAAGGAAATTTAAAGTTTAGAGCCACAATAGAAGCTCTTAAAGCTTCCAAAAAAGCTATTGAAAAAGTAAAAAATGTTGGTGGAGAGATAATTCTAAAGAGTTAAATTTCAGTATCTATAATTGATAATAATGAAGCTGGGTGAAATAGCAGAAAGAATTTACATTTATTTACCTACGGTAGTTGATCCTCTATACAAAATAAGTATAAGGGAAAAACTGAAGTGGACAATTTTGATTTTATTTGCTTATTTCTTTCTTTCTTATGTTCCAATTGTTGGCCTAAGTCTTTCCCCCCAAGCCCAATATTTCATAACTTTGCAGCATTTGTTAGGTGCACGATTCGGCAGTTTATTAACATTAGGGATAGGTCCAATAGTTACTGCAGGAATAATATTACAACTTTTAGTAGGGTCAAAAATAATAAATTTAGATACAACAACAAAAGAGGGTAGAAAAAAATTTGAGATGTGGAACAAAACTCTTGCCTTTGTTTTAGCTTTTGTTGAAGCTGCTGCATATGTTTTTTTAGGACCACTACATACAATCACAATTTTTTTACCTTTAGTTATATTCCAAATAGCTTTGGGAGGAATTTTAGTAATATTGTTTGATGAGGCTATAAATAAGTGGGGAATAGGTTCTGGAGTTAGTTTGTTTATAATGGCCGGAATAGCGTCCCAAATCTTTATTAGAATTTTTTCTCCATTTCCTTCTGGTTGTTCTATAAATACATTATCTGCATGTATACCTTCCTTAAACAATCCACCAGTTGGCCTTTTTTGGCAATTTTTAATAAATTTTTATAATAATAATCCTACAAACGCTTTACTTGCCTTTTTCCCAATTTTATCTACTGCTATAGTATTTCTTTTAGTTGTTTATATCCAAGCAATAAATATTGAGATACCGCTCGCATTTTCAATGTTCAAGGGATTTGGAAGGGCATGGAGTTTAAAGCTTCTCTATACTAGTAATATTCCTGTAATATTTATGTGGGCTTTATTGATGAACATTCAAATGATGGGAAGAATTGGGTTACAGGAAGTTTCTCCAGGGAAATATTGCAATTTTTTTGGGTGTTATGATTCTAATGGAAACCCAATAAGTGGAATAGTTTACTATATTTCTGCACCTAGAGGGATTGTTAATGAAATTTTGTATGGTACTAATTTTAAAACTCTAATATTACACTTTTTTGTTTATTCTTTGATTATGATAGTTGGTTGTATTTTATTTTCCGTTATTTGGGTAAATACCAGTGGTATGGATGCAAAGTCCATAGCTGAGCAACTATATATAATAGGAATGCAAGTTCCTGGGTATAGAAGAGACCCCAGAGTAATAGAATCTGTATTAAACAAGTATATTTCTCCACTTTCAGTATTAAGTGGGTTTTTTATTGGGGTTTTGACAATAATAGCTGATTGGTTGGGGGCAATAGGTTCAGGAACTGGTTTACTTTTAGCAGTTACCATAGCTTATAACACATATGAAATTATAAAGAATGAGGATTTGGAAGGAGCACCTAAGATATTATTAAATATTTTAGGTGAGGGTAAATGAATAATCTATCTTACATAGGAAAATTTGTAGATGTTTTGTTTTTTCCTCTAAATAGTTTAAACCCAATTATAAGCATATTGATATTAACTTTAATTTTTACTTTAATAACTCTGTTTTTTAGAAAAAAATTTCTAGGTAACGAAGAAATTAAGAAATTGAGAAAAGAAATGGATGAAATTAGAGAGAGAATTTTAAAAAACAAAGAAAAAGAAGAAGAGTTGTTTAATAGATTGATTAAGTTAAATGCTACTATTTTCAAGCAAACTTTTAAAATTTTAGCGGTTTCTTTAGTAATTGGTATATTCTGTTTGTCTTGGATACAGTATAACTACTCTGGAAACTATGTCAAACTTCCCATAAGTTTTCCATTTCAAAATATTCAAATAATTTATTTCTATATAATCTTAACATTTATAATTAGTACAGTATTAACTAAATTGCTAGAGGTGAGCTAATGTTAGAAGTAGGTAGCATATGTGTTAAGCTAGTAGGTAGGGAAAAAGGAAAATACTGCGTGGTAGTTAAGAAAATTGATAAAAACTTTGTTTTAGTAACAGGTCCGAAAAAATTAACTGGAGTAAAAAGAAGAAGAGCAAATGTAATACATCTCCAACCAACTAGCTATAAACTAGAAATAAAAGAAGAAGCTGACGATAAAGAGGTTTTAGAGGCTTGGAAGAAATCTAAGCTATATGAAAAGTTAGGCTTGAAACTACCATCAGAAGCAGAATTAAAGGAAATTTCAGATAACAAAAAAGAAGAAAAGAAAGTTGAAGAAAAGAAAACTAAAAAGAAAAAAGAGAAATCTTAAATTTCCCTAGTTTCAATCTCTTTTAATATTTTTTTTACCATTTTGTTTATTCCTAAAGTCTTCTCATATTCTTTTACTTTATTTTCATTTGCGGCTGCTGAAGAATGTCTGCCAACAAACATACTGCAAGTGTCTTCACACGGAATTATAGAAATTTTATAGGTTCCTATTTTTTTTGCAATTTCTATAATTTCATCCTTGTTAAATCCTATTAATGGTCTAAGTATAGGAATTTTAACAACTTCCTCTATTAGTTTTAAATTATGTAGAGTTTGAGAAGAAACTTGTCCTACACTTTCTCCAGTAACTAGTGCTTTTGCATTTTCCATTTCAGCAATTTTTTCTGCGACTCTAAACATTAATCTTCTGTATAAAACAACTAAGTATTTCGGATTAGCAACACTTTTCATTTTTAATTGGTATTCTCCAATGTTTGCTATATATAGCTTACTTTTAACTTGGAATTTGTTCAAAACTTCAATTAACTTTTCTACTTTTTCTATACTCTTTTTTGAGGCTATAGGAAAGCTACTAAAATGAAGATATACAACTTCACATCCTCTCTTCATTGCAAAATAGCTTGAAACTGCAGAATCTATGCCGCCAGAAATTAGTGATATAACTTTACCAGAGGCTGATATTGGTAATCCTCCTAAACCTTTAATATTAGTAGTATAGACAAAAGTGCCGATCTTTCTAATATCAAAATTTATTTCTATGTCCGGATTTTCTAAATTTACTTTTCTTTTAACAAAACTACCTAAATAAGCTTCTAATTCTTTACTCTTATAATCAGCATCAATACCTTTGTTAACTCTAATTGCAAAAGTTTTTCCTTCAGGAATTAGAGTTTCATAATATTTTGAAATGAATTTTGCCAAATCTTCTTTATTAGTTGTTGATAAGTAGATAGCTGGAGAAAAAGATTGTATTCCAAAAATGTTATTTAATATTTTCAAACATTCTTCAATTTTTTCTGTAAATAAAAAAATCCTTCCTCTTTCGGTTTTAATTTTAGCTTCAATTTTACTTTTATTTAAATGTTTAGCTATATTTCCCAATAGCTTTCTTTCATAAATTCTAAAAACATTTTCAGATTTAATGAAAATTTCACTATATCTTATGATTATGGAGTTATTTATCATAATATTTGCTATGATTTATTCTTAAAAAATTCTGATTTTCATAAAAAAACCTCCAGTTGAATATTATAGACTATAAACTTGGCGTTTTTTGCGTCATAAATAGTAGATAATAGCAATTTTAAATGATTTGAGTGATTTGTTTTCTCACTTTACGTTTTTTAGAGTTTTAAGTTAATTGAAATGAATTTATTAAAATCTAGCTAAAACCTTTTCTTATAAAGAGTTTAGTTTATGATACGACTTTCATATTTTTTGTTACCAGTAATTATGAAATTCTTTCTTTATGTCTTTGAATCTAATTTTCTTTCATCTCAATTATTGTTTTGCTTCAGTGAAGTTTTTGTTCAATTTGCAACTGAAGATAGAAACAAAAGTTTAGATTAGTTCAGAATAACTTAAGATGCTATTCTTCAAATTCTCTCCATTCTTCTTTTGGGATGAAGAAAGCGAAGAAATTGTCGCTCTTAGCTAAAAGGGGGAAAAGGAGTTCTTCCAACATACCTTTTCTTTCTGGAATTAAATTGTATATTTTTTCATTGAATACAAATACCCCACAACCAGATATGTTTGTTTTGATTCCATTTTTAATCCACTTGTACTCCACTATTCTATCACCTCTAATCTTTATTAAATCTCTACTTTTTTCACTTTCATATTCACAAACAACAAAAGTGGCTATAGAGTTTTTAGAAATATGAAAGTTGAATAATTCTCTTAAGTCAAATTCTATTAGAACATTTTCGTAAATGGTGAGAAAATTTTCGTTATTTTCTAGCTCGTTCTTACATAACCATAAAGCTCCTATATTTCCTAATCGTTCTCTTTCCTTTATTATTTTTATTTCCGGAATCTTTAGAAATTTCTCTTCGTGAGGGGTAACTACAAAAATGTTCTCTATTCCGGCTTCCTTAATTTTTTTTATGTTGTGGGATATTAATAGATAGTCGTTTATTTTTCTAAATTGGTTTCTCCAATCGGAAACGAGTATGAAGCATTTTTTTACTTCTTTTCTTCTAAAGTATTCTTTTATTAAAAATTCAAAGGCTTGGGACCGATTTTTTATTAGTGATTTATCAATTAAATAATCAACTTTTTTCACCAAATCTTTCTCGATAGTTAGAGAGATCCTTCTTTTTACCATAAATTATAAGCTAGGACATAAGTTAAATATTTTTTATCTCATACAACATTCTGCCTAATTCTCTAAACGAATCTAATTTAAGTTCACGACCACTAAAGGTTATGCCCACATCTTTTTCTCCGAGTTTATATAAATGTTTTACTTTTGGGGTTAGACCGGTTGTCTCCCCCCTTCTTATGGCATCTCTCAAGCCACTAACTTCAATCCATTCGTTTAACTTCCCTCTATATATAGTTCTACCACCTTTATATACGATAGTACCATATGATGAGTTTGGATTGGTTGTTGAGAGTAAAACTATATTTCTATTAAGCAGATTTACATCATTGATTATTAGTGTTCCCCCATGATTGTCAAAGTTTCCAATAGCTTCCATGTCATAGAAAATAATTTCATAGCCAAAAGGCTTGACTCTATCAAGCTGAGCGTCGATGGGTCTAATTTCACCTTCGATAGTGGGAGTTATTTTAATAGGCCAAATAACCTCAACGCTGCCACTTTCCTTTTCTACTGTTATTGTTGCTCCTCCAAGCTCAGATATTACATTTTTTCCTTCAATGTCGTATTCACGAATTTTATAGCTTTCCGAAAAACTTCCTATTTCTCCACTTTCTTCTATTATTATTTTTGGTATTTTTATTTCTCGTGATAGTAAAAGATAACCGCTAAGCGCACTACTAACTAAATGGCGTTTCACTTCTTCTGAAACATTTCTTAGAACTGGTATATAAAATGCAATAGAATCTTTATACCTAACTATAAACCCAAGCTCATTTTGTTCATATATTAAACGATACGTTTGCGGCATAACTAGTCTCTTGTTCCCAGACTCATGCATAGTTTTTTCTAAATTTGTAGTATCCGGAATTCCGGCAAATATATCATAGGATAACTTATAAGAGGGAGCTTTTTCATCCCTCATGACTAGTGCATAATACGTACCCTCTGGAAGACTTACTACAGCCAGAACACCGCCACCTATTCTAGCTGGGTAAGGAGTTTTAATCGTTTTGGTTTCATCATTTTCTAATTGAAAACTAAATCTCTCCCATTCTTCTTTTTTAGAACTTTGAGCTATTCGGTTTATTTCTTTTCTTTCTATTATATCTATAGGTAATATCCTAACTGTTTTGTCTTCTTTTTCTACATATATTTCGGACGCCCAAACCAACGGCATTATTATATTTGTACAGAAAAGTATATAAGTATTACGAAGTAATACTTTTGTAATTCCAAAATCTAAATTCGTGTTTTAAAATCTTGAATGTATTTTGGTTTAGTTTTTTTATTCGTGATAAACTCAAAAATAAGAAATTTATTTTTGATTCCGTAATCTCACTCCAAAATAGCTTATAATATCATTATTTTGAGTGATTTTTAAATTTGTAGAAGATATTATTTTTCCACAAATTTTAATGGGCCCGGTGGGATTTGAACCCACGATCTCCTGGTCCGAAGCCAGGCGCGTTATCCAAGCTACGCTACGGGCCCATGTATTTTATTTAATTTTGAAAATCTATAGATTGTATGTTAGCAGAAAAGCCAACTAAAATTGATGAAAAAGATAAAGATAAACAAATTGCTAGATTAGGGTTAATAGCAGAGTTAGATGCAGTTAGTTTATATGAGCAATTAGCAGCAAATACGAATAACAAAAAACTTAAAAAAGTTTTGCTAGATATAGCGAAAGAGGAAAAAACACATATAGGGGAATTTTTAACATTGTTGTTAGAAATGGATAAGGAGCAAGAAAAAGAATTAGAAGAAGGAAGGAAAGAAGTTAACGAAATTTAAATCTCTTCAACAATTATAGATGGACAAACTTTTTTTACTCCTTTTATTTCTTTAATTTTTTTAATAACGTCTTTAATTTCTTTTCCGGTTTTATATATGGTAAAAACAATAAATTGATGATCACCACTACTAATATATATTCTTTTTACTTCTTTAATCTTCTTTATATTTTCAATAATTCTATCAAAGTATTCTGGTTCACAATCAAATCCTATAAATGCGGTTTTTAGACCAACCTTTTTCCAGTCTATATCTACTGTAAATTTTCTAATTATTCCTTTTCTTATCAGGTTTGCTATATTCTTTCTTATTGCACCTTCAGTTACTCCTAGCTGTTTAGCTAAATGTGTAAATTTTATTCTTGAATTTTCCATCAAAATATTCAAAATTTTTTCAATTTTATTTATTTCCGATTTTCGTACCATAAAGTATATATTTTCGTACCATAAATATTTTTTGGTGATGTGTATGTTAAAGATAGGGGATCCTGCACCACAATTCAAGGCAATAACTACAAAGGGAGAAATAGAGTTTCCAAACGACTATAAAGGAAAATGGGTAGTACTTTTTAGTCATCCAGCAGATTTCACACCAGTATGTACAACAGAGTTTGTTGCATTTCAAAAGAGATACGAAGAATTTAAAAAATTAAATACAGAGTTGATAGGCTTAAGTATAGATCAAGTCTTTTCTCATATAAAATGGGTAGAATGGATTAAAGAGAAGTTAGGAATAGAGATAGAATTTCCGATAATTGCAGATGATTTAGGAAAAATATCATCAATGTTTGGCATGATTCATGAAGCTAAAGGAACAAATACAGTTAGGGCAGTTTTTGTAATCGATCCAAAAGGAACAATAAGGGCGATACTATATTATCCACAAGAAGTTGGAAGAAACATAGATGAAATTTTAAGAATGGTTAGAGCACTCCAAACTTCAGATAGAAATCAAGTGGCATTACCTGCAAATTGGCCGAACAACGAACTTATAGGAAATAAAGTTATAATACCTCCAGCTAAATCAGAAAAAGTCGCTAAAGAAAGATTAGAAAAGGCAGCTAAAAAAGAAATAGAGTGTTATGATTGGTGGTTCTGCTATAAAAGCCTAGAATAACACTTTTTTATTTTTTAGAGTGATAAAGATGGTAGAAATTTTTAAAACTGAAGATTGGAAAAAAGAAAAGCATGTACCAGTAATTGAAATTGAAAAAGAAGAAAACCTTGCTTTAATTAGAGTAACTGTAGGTAAAGAAATTCCACATCCTAATACAACAGAACACCACATTAAGTATATAGAACTATTATTTTTACCAGATAATGAAGCTTTTGTATATAACTTAGGTAGGGCAGAATTTAATGCGCATGGGGAATCAACAAAAGGACCAAACACTAGTGAAATATATGTTGAACCAACAGCATTGTTTAAAGTAAAATTAAATAAAAAAGGAACATTGATTGCAATAGCTTATTGTAACATTCATGGACTTTGGAAAAATGAACAAAGAATTGATTGATAAAGCAATTGAAGAATATAACAAATATAGAAGCCCAGAAGCAAAAGCTAGACTAGTATACTATCAAAAAGATAAATTTTTAGTAGAGTTTAGTGGTTACTTTTGTTTAACATGTGGCTACTACGACTACTTTGAAGATTTAATATACTTCTTAAAAGAAATGGGATTGAAAGCCAAAATAGAAAAAATAGAAGAAAAAGAGAATAGTACATTAGTTACCTTTACTTTACTTAACAATACCTAGAGATTTGTTAGTCTTTTCTATACTTTTCCATTTATCTTTTTCTATTTCTGTCATAGCTCTTATTGCATCTATGTTTTCTGGTACGACATCAGCTTCTTGATGAACTACATGTATCCACCTGCATATATTATTTTCTATGTGAATAGTGTCTCTAAGAACAACTATTTCGTACATATCTCCTCTAGGTCTTATATAATCTCTAAATTTTTCTCTTATCATAGATGTTGATGGATATTCTTTTCTATCTAATAAAACAACTCTAGTTTGTTTTTCAAAAGCCTCTATTATTTCTTCTTTTTTTGCACTTCTTTTTAAAACAACTTCAACCATATGAGTATGTGCTAAAGTAGTAGGAACTTTAATAGCCATAGAAAATATATTCAAATTCTTCAAAACTGTTTTTACATCTTCAGCATGATGAGAAGGTACTTCTTCAAATTCTATAGCATCAATAGGTCCCTTTTTATATTCCCAAGGATCGGCAGCTCTTCTTGCTATAAAGACAGAAGCTTTTTCAATTCCTATTTTAGAATCTATTGCATGTAAAGTTCTAATTAGGCCAGTTGTATTACAACTTGGAACTCTAACAAATCTTTTTCCTAGTGCCTCTTCATAATTAACTAAGGCATTGAATGTAATTTCAGCGACATCTGCTTCTTCTCCACCTTGAAATATAACTTTTACATTATACTTTGAATATATTTTTTCTTTATTTTCTTTTCCAACTCCTTCTGGTGTACAATCTACAATTACATCAATTTCTCCTTTTTTTAAAAGTTCTTCTAAAGTACCATTCACTATCATTCCTGCTTCTTTGAATTTTTTTAGAGATTCTTCATTAACTGCCCAAAGATCTGTACCGTACAAGAACCCATTTGGTTCCAATACAGTTTTAAGTATTGGATTTGGTTGATGTCCAATTATTGCCTTTAGTTTCATATCTTTTTGTAATTTTATTGCGTGAGCTACTCTTTTTCCTATAGTTCCAATGCCATTTACAGCTACGTTTATCATAAAGAAGAATTGTAAAATATAAATAAATGTTTTTAAATTTTTCTGATAAAGTTTTTATTCATATCTCAATGCCTCAACAGGCTGAAGTTTTGCGGCTCTTCTTGCAGGTATTAGACCAGCCAAAACACCTATAGATATAGAAAAAATAAGAGAAAGAAAAACAATTTGGGGCGTTACTACTAGTTGAATTCCTTGACTTGTTCTGCTTGTCATTCCAATTCCAAAAATAGTTATTCTACCTATTAAATCTGAAACAATAATACCAACCGAAATTCCTAATATTCCTCCAATTAAGCTAAGTATTATCGATTCTAAAATAAATAAAACCATAACATCTTTATTAGTCATTCCAAGAGCTTTTAATGTTCCTATTAATCTTGTTCTTTCCATTACAGAAGTAAACATAGTATTAGCAATTCCTATCCCACCAACCAAAAGAGAAATAGCAGCAATTAGTGTTAAAAAAAGTGTTGTCGTTTCTGCAATACTCATAACTTGTTGCTTAATTAGTTGTGTTGTGGTTACAGTAAAATCTTGATTGTTTTCATTAACTTTTCTGAAAATTCTAAGCCTTCTTTCAATTTCTTTTGCAATATCATCTACTTGAGATACATCATTTACTTTGACAACTATAGAAGAAACATCTTTATTGTTTAATTTTAAAATTCTTCTCGCATCTTCTTTTGGAATAAAAATAGCAGAATCTGTTAAAACGCTTAATGCTCCTGCTGGCTGCAATATACCGACAACTTTAAAGGATTCACCATTTATATTTATTATATCGCCAACCCTAATTTCGTTTTTGAAAATAGAATAGGCAACTCTATTCCCCAAAACTGCAACATTTTTATCATTTGATAAAAGATATCTTCCTTTTTCTATTTGAGTTATTTCTATGTATTTCCAAACCGAAGCATCTACTCCTTGAATAGTTAATGAAATAGATTGACCCTTGAAAGATACATTACCTCTACCAGAAACTATTGTATTAACATAAGACACACCAGGAATATTTTGAATTATTTTTGCATCATTTTCTGTTAGGGTTTTTTCTTCACCTCTTAATCCTCTAATTATTTGCATGTATCTTTCAAACTGATATGGAGACGCTCTAATATAACCAGGAGTAATAGTAATTATATCTGGACCCAAACCAGCTAATTGTTGATTTATTCTTTCTCTCATTCCTTCTCCTATAGCATTTAAAGAAACTATTGTGGCAATACCTATAATAATTCCTAAAATTGTTAGCCAACTTCTTAACTTTCTGTGCAAGATGTTGTTTAATGATAATTTAAATAAATCTAGCAGCTTCATTTTTTCTTTCCTTTTTTAAGTTTGTAAAGAAGTAAAATTAGAGAAATTATAATCGAAATTGCGATAATATATTTCAAATAATAAAAAGGTTCGGTTTGAGATTTTTGCTGAAATCTAGGAGTAAAATAGGTTGAGGTTATATTTCTTTCAAGATTAATTTTTATAATTTTTTCCACTTTTTCTCTTTCTCCTTTTTCATTAGTATAGTAAAGGTAAATTTTTAAACTATTGTTATATTTTCTTTCGCTTTCATTTGTTCTTGCGGGATAAATATTTAAAGAAACAGAAGTGTAATCTCCGGGATTTATGTTGCCTATAAACACTAAAGGCTCAGAAGAATAAAAGTTTGGCTGTGAAGGAATTTCTAATACTACGCTATATGCTGTTGATAATCCAATATTTCCTATGGAAATAGTAACTAAATTTCCACTTACTTCTTGAGTACCAACAAAGAAATCAATATCTTCGCGAATTCTCAATCCAAAAGAAGAATTTATAAATATTCTTGAGTTCGATTTATCTGTATATTCTACATAAATGTAAACTGGATATAGTCCTGGGTTAGCTAAAGAAGAAACAGAAACATTAAATGTTATAATTTTTTCTTCTTTTGGAGAAAGTTTTTCAATATAGTATTTGTTATCTGAGCCAAATGTCAAAAGATTTCCACTAAAATCTCTAATTGTTATAAATATATTTTTTGCTTCAGAATTTCCTTCATTTGATATAGTTAAGTATAAAGTTTCACTATTACCTACTTTAATTTCTGTTGGTGATATAGATTTAACTCTTAATGCTGATGGACTTTGTACGTTTATCAAAGCGTACTGATAAATATCTTTACAACTAGATTCTTGGCAATACTCAATCTTTATTTTAACTCTATATAATCCGCTTTCTATAGAATTTGGAACAGAATATTTTAATAATACAATAGTTGAATCTCCTGGTGCTAAATTACCTATTTTAATTTCATTATCATAAGGCAATACAATTCCAGGGTCGATATTAATTGCAACAACTTTAATATCTTGAGCATAATCATTACCAACATTTTTTAAATTAATGTAAATATAGCCATCAGTTCCTGGAAAGGAAACAATTGGATTTGGAGATATATTAAATGTTAAAGCTGGTGTTAGCAAAGCGGATAGAGATGGGGTAAAAATAAAGAGAAGAATAACAATCAATAAAATTTTCTTTATTTCAATCATTCTACTCATCCTCCACAATTCTTCCATCTTTTATTTTTATTATTCTTTTAAAATATTTAATAATTTCCAAATTATGAGTTACAACAATTATAGTTTTTCCATATTTTTCATTCAAATTTCTAAATATTCTTATTATTTCTTCACCGCTTTTTGAATCTAAATTGCCAGTAGGTTCATCAGCCAAAATATAAGATGGATCATTTGCCATAGCTCTAGCTATAGCAACTCTTTGTCTTTGTCCTCCAGAAAGTTGGGATGGTAAATGATCTTTAAATTTAATTAGTCCAACCTCTTCTAATAGTTTTTTAGCTCTTTCTTTTCTTTCTTTTTCATCTATACCAGCAATCATCATAGGTAATTCTACATTTTCCAAAGCTGTTAAAGTAGGATATAAGTTAAAAAATTGGAAAACAAAGCCTATTTTTTTATTTCTTAGCTCTGATATTTCTTTTTCATTTAACGTAGAAGTCCTTTTCCCTTCTATAAAAACTTCTCCTTTTGTTGGTTTGTCTAAAAGGCCAATAATATGTAATAAAGTAGATTTACCAGATCCAGAAGGACCAACTATAGCTACTAACTCGCTTTTTCTAAATTTTAGATTTACATTGTTTAGTGCGACTACTTCATTGTTATCCATTTTATAAATTTTAGATACATTTTTTAGTTCGATTACATTTTCTGTTTTCATTATAAAATAATTGGAGAATTAATAATATATGAGCTATAGATTTGTTAGTGAAAAGATTTTAAAAAATATTTATAGGGAGAGAAGGGATTGGTGTAGGAAATACGATTTTGGCAATCTTTT
The DNA here is from genome assembly GCA_044343155.1 of Candidatus Aenigmatarchaeota archaeon. Lineage (GTDB taxonomy): Archaea > Aenigmatarchaeota > Aenigmatarchaeia > CG10238-14 > SpSt-28 > SpSt-28. The sequence goes on along the minus strand of JAVZSS010000002.1, from coordinate 10,218 downwards.
AGTAATAGGAGGAAGTAAAATATACTCTGGCTCACCAACTTTTAATGCTTTAGCGGCTTATAGAAGTGGAGTAGATTTAGTTACAATAGTTGCTCCAAAAAGGGCAGCAGATATAATTGCTAGTTTTAAGCCGGACTTAATAACTTATCCTTTAGATTGTGACTATTTTTCAATTAAAAATTTAGATGAAGTCCTCGAATTAACAAAAAATAAAACAGCTACTGTTATTGGTGGTGGAATGACAAGAAGAAAAGAAGTTTTTGAATTTGTTTTAGAATATTTAAAAAATGTTAATATACCTTGTGTAATAGATGCTGATGCAATTCATGCTGTTTCAAAAAATCTAGAAATTATTAGTGGAAAAAATTTTGTTTTAACTCCACATTCTTATGAATTTTTTGTATTAAGTGGTAAAAGAGTTGGAGAAAACTTAGAAGAGAGAATTAACTTTGTTAAAGAGTTTTGTAAAAATTATAAGTTGACAGTTATTTTAAAAGGGCAAATAGATGTAATTTCTGATGGACAAAAAATAGCTTTGAATAAAACAGGTTGTAAAGTTATGACAAAAGGAGGAATGGGTGATACTCTTGCTGGAATATTGGGAGCTATTTTAGCTAGAAAAGTTGATTGTTTTACTGCCGCTTGCGCTGCCGCATATATAAATGGAAAAGCGGGAGAACTTGCCGCAAAAAAATATAGTGAAGGAATTATGGCGAGTGATATAATTGAAGAAATTCCTAATGTTATAAAAAAAGTTATAAAGTACTAATCAATTGATTAAATATGAAAGTTGAAGTTGATAAGAAAAGATGCATTGGTTGTGGTCTTTGTGTTTCAATGTTACCAGAAGTTTTTGAGTTTGATGATGATGGAAAATCTTCAGTAAAGAATCCAAGTGGTGCTCCTTTAGAAAAGATTAGAGAAGTTGCAGGAATGTGTCCAGTTAAAGCTATAATAGTAAAAGATTAAAAAAACGTAAAACTATATAGAATTTAATGAAAGCTAAAGATTTGGAAAATTTTGAAAGCGTAAAAAGAATGATTGGAGAGTTGAATTTGTTAACTAGAAGTAACAATACTAAGCTAACTTATTTAAAGGGTTTGAAAAAGTTTGTTGAATATAAAAATATTCAAAATTTGGATGAGTTTATAGAAGAAGTTAAACAAAAGCAAAACCAAAATGAAATTTATAAAGAATATGCACTTTATTTGGCTGGAATGAATTTAGCTCCAAAATCAGTTGCAGCCTGGATATCCGCCTTAAAGAAATTTTTTGAGGCCAATTCTTTAAAAGTTGATATTGATATTCCTTTAAAAATTTTTAATGTTCATGAAGATGTTTTACCAAGCAAAGAAGAATTAAAAAGGATTGTTGAAGAAAGCGATTTGAGAATAAAAACTATTATATTACTTTTGGCTTCTAGTGGAATGAGAGTTGGCGAACTACATAATCTAAAAATTTCAGATATTGATATAAATCAAGAAATTCCTACTATAAGAATTAAAGGAATTGGAGCTAAAGAAAGAAAATCAAGAATAACATTTATTACGCCAGAAGCAAAAAGGTTTCTAATAGAATATTTAGAAAAGAGAAAAATGGCTGGAGAAGAAATAAACGAAAACTCTCCAGTAATTTCGAGTGAAGATGGAAGAGAAATGAGTTACCAAAATTTACAATATTTACTAGAGAAAGCTTTTAAAAAATATGCAAAAAAAGTTGGTAAAAGATATAATTTACATGCGCATTGTTTAAGGAAATGGTTTAAAACACAGTTAATCTCTTCTGGAGTTCCTGCACCCATTGTTGATAGATTGATGGGGCATCAAAGATATTTGGCACAAGAATATGAATTATATACGGAAAATCAACTGAAGGAATGGTATCAAAAGGGAATGAAAGCTTTGTATATTTTAGAAGAGTAATTTAAGGTTTTTTCTTTAACCTGTTTAATTTACTCATTAAAGAATCTAAAGTTCTAGCTATATCTTCTCCTATGTCTGTTAATTTAACTATTTTTACTCTTCCCTTTTCTTCAAATTCAACTATACCTAACTCATTAAGTAAATCTAAAATTTTAATTGTATGAGAATATGTAAGATCAACCGCTTTTGAGACCATTGTTATATTTTTTGGTCCTTCTCTCAAGGTTACAAGTAGTTTCGCAGGTTTATATCTCAAAAATATTTCGTGTGGAAAATATTCTTTCATAAGAAAATTTTATTGGGCTATTTAAATATAATCTTTTTATAATTCTTATGAATGTTAGTAAAGAGGAAATTGAAAAAACAATAGAGAAATATGCTTTATTGAATGCAAAAAAATTTGGAAAAGCCAGTGAGGATGCGGTTATAAAGAAAGTTTTTTTAGAATATCCAGAATTGAAAAAAGATGTTAAAAATTTGATGGAAATTGTAAAAAAAATTGTTTTTGAGGTTAATTCTTTTAGTCTAGATGAAATTGAGAAGAAAATAAAAGAGCTTGGGATAGAAGAAATAAAAAAGGAAGAAAGAAAAGAAATTTTGCCACCATTGCCAAATGCTGAAGAAGGAAAAGTGGTTATGAGACTAGCTCCTTTTCCTTCTGGTCCATTACATATTGGTAATGCAAGGATGGTTATTTTAAACGAGTATTATGTTAAAAGATATAACGGTAAACTTATTTTATTTTATGATGATACAATAGGAAGTGAAGAAAAACCAATAGATCCAGATGCTTATTCATTGATTAAAGAAGGTTTGGACTGGCTTGGTATAAAATATTCTGAAATTTATTATAAATCTGATAGGTTGGAGATTTATTATGAATACGGAAGAAAGCTAATAGAAATGGGAAAGGCATATGTTTGTACTTGTAATAAAGAAGAAATAAGAAAAAATAGAAGATTGGGAATTGAATGTTCTTGTAGAAGTAGAAAAATAGAAGAAAATTTAGTACTTTTTGAAAAAATGCTTAAAGGAGAATTTAGAGAAGGAGAGGCAGTAGTTAGATTAAAAACTGATATGAAGCATCCGAATCCAGCTTTTAGGGATAGAGTTTTGCTTAGAATTTGTGAAAGAGAACATCCTCGAGTTGGGAAAAAATATAAGGTTTGGCCTATGTTAGAATTTTCTTGGGCTATCGATGATTACCTAATTGGAGTCACACATATTTTAAGAGGAAAAGAGTTGGTGATAGAAGATATGATGGAAGATTTTATTTGGGATATATTTGGATGGAGAAAACCATATTTTGTTCATTATGGTTTGCTGAGGTTGCAAGAAGAGGGAGCTAAGCTTAGCAAATCAAAAAGTAGAAAGCTTATTCAAACAGGAGAGTTAAGAGGTTGGGACGATCCAAGAACTTGGAGCTTACAATCTTTAAGAAAAAGAGGATTCCAACCAGAAGCTATAAGAAATTTTATATTAAATTTGGGTTTAAGCGAAGCCGATATTACAATGCCAATCGAAATTTTATACGCTGAAAATAGAAAGATAATTGATAGAATCGCAAATAGATATTTTTGTGTTTTAAATCCAGTAAGAATAAGTTTAGATAAAAGCGTTAAAAAAATAAAAATAAAGTATCATCCTGATTTTCCAGAAAGGGGGGAAAGAGAAATACTTATTGATGAAAATGAAATCTATATTGAAAAAGAAGATTTTGAAAAATATAGGGGAAAGGAGGTAGCTTTAATAGGAATGTTTACAATTTTATTAGAAGAAAATTCAAAATTTGTTAAAGAAGAAGTTCCTTATGATATTCCAAAATTGCATTGGATTTCTAAACCAAATATTAAGATAAAAATTCTAATGCCAAATGGAAAAGAAATCGAAGGTTTAGGTGAAACTTCTTTGAAAGAGCTTAGAGAGGGAGATATAGTTCAGTTTTATAGGATTGGTTTTTGTAGGTTGGATAATAAAGAAGAAATGCTTTTTTACTTTGCTCATAAATAGAAGAATTTTTAAAAACTTAAATTCAATTAAAATAATTTAGAGGAGGGGTGATAAGATGGCTAAAGCATATGTAAAATTTAATATGCCTGAAGAACTTATGAAAAAAGTATTTCAGCTAGTTGAAATAGCCAGAACTACTGGTAAGATTAAAAAAGGGACCAATGAAACTACAAAAGCTATAGATAGAGGAGAAGCTAAATTAGCTATAATTGCTATGGATGTAGAGCCAGAAGAAATTGTTATGCACCTACCTCCTTTATGTGAAGAAAAGGGAGTTCCATATGCTTATGTTAATTCTAAGCAAGATTTAGGAAAAGCAGCAGGTATAGATGTAGCTGCCGCTTCAGTTGCTATAATAAATCCTGGAGAAGGTTCAAAATTGATGGAAGAAATAATTTCTGAATTAAAGAAAATTAAAAGTGTGAGATAGATGGCTAAAGATGCATATCCAGCAGAAGTTATAGAAATATTAGGTACTTCTGGAGTAAAAGGGGTAAGACAAGTAAGATGTAGATTAATAGAGGGAGCTGAAAAAGGAAAAATTTTAATAAGAAATGTTGTTGGGCCTGTTAGGGTTGGAGATATATTGATGCTTAGAGAAATAGAAATGGAAACTGCAATGAAATTAGAACAGAAGTGAGAATATGAAATGTAGTTTTTGTAATTCTAATATAAAAGAGGGTACTGGTAAGATTTTTGTAAAAAATAGCGGAGAAATACTATATTTTTGCTCTAGAAAATGTGAAAAGTACTATTTAATGGGTAGAAAGAAAGAAAAATTAAAATGGGTTAAAAAGAATCAGTAAATAAGTTAAATTTTAATTTTTATAGGTGAATTTTAATGAGGTTTAGTGTAGAATTTGATGAAGAAAGTTTTAAAAAGACAGTTGAAATTTTAAAGAAGTTTATTGGAAAAGAAGTAAAACTATTTGAAATTGAAAAAGAATTTATAAAAGAAAATGTAATTTCTACGGATTATCTTTTCATAATACTACAGCATTTAAATATTAAAGGAATAGTAGAAGCAAATAGAGGAATAATTAAAATAAAAGAAGAGATTAAAGATGAAATTATAGAGGAGGCAAAAATTTTAGTAAAAAGAAAATTCTCATACAATTCTAAATCGTTTCTTACTCCATTGGAAATTGCAAAATTTTTTCAATGTCCTAGAAGACTTTGGTTAGAAAAAATAGTTTTGGCAAAGCAAGAAAAAGAAAAAATAGGTAAAGTTTGGGATGGTGAAGCTTTGCATTTATCTATTAAAAATTTTGTTGAAAATTTTGGTAAAAAAGAAGAAAATATTTTGGTTAGAGAAAGTGTAGAGTATGGTTTAAAAAGATTTGAAGGATTAATTCAGATTAAGGAGGAAGAAATGGAAAGTATGCTCAAAAGGTTTTGGGAAGAAATAAAAAAAGAAAATTTTGATTTTATTGTTCCAGAAAGAACAATAATAAGTATTAAATTGGGAATGATCGGATCTATAGATTTGATAGGTTTTAAAGAAAATGAAGTTTATCCAATTGAAATAAAACATGCTTCATATAGGGGAAGAATAAAAAAGGAGCATTTAATTCAAAGTATTGGTGAAGCTTTATTGTTGGGTAGCTATTTTAGAACAAACATAAAACAATCATATATTTTTTATTCTCAAACAAACAACCTAGTTAAAATAGAAATTAGTAAGAAGGATGTTGAAAATTTTATGAGACTTGTTTCTAAAATATTCAAAATCTATTCTTCTAAGAAAATTCCTCCTAAATCAAAACTACCTAATTATAAAGAAAGAGTATGCAAAGGTTGCCATGTTAGGCAAGCTTGTGAAAATATAGAAAGGATTAGTAGAAGAAAAATTTAATTTTTCTCATTTCTTTATATTCATATAGGGGCCGGTAGATCAATGGTAGATCGCCGCTCTTGCAAAGCGGAGGCTCCGGGTTCAAATCCCGGCCGGTCCAAGATTTGTTTTAGTGAGGTGAAAATTGAAGTGAGAAGTAGTGAAGAAATAGAGAAAAAACTTAAGGAGTTGTTAAATGCTAAAACTGAAATAGAGTTGTATAATGAATTTGGAATTAGAAATATAGATGAGTTTAATATGGCTATAAAGGTTTTGAAATGGGTTTTAGAAAGTGATGGTAAGTAAATGGAAGAAAATATAAAAAAATCAAAGTTTTTTGAAATACAAGAAAAAATATATAGAAGGGTTAGGTTTAAAGGAATTAAAAATATTGAAAAAGTTTTATGTGTAGATAGCGCATATAAAAAAGATTATGCTATATGTGTTGGTGTATTGTTTGATATAAAGAATGATGAGGTTTTGAATGTATATTTTAGAAAAGAAAGAGTAAAATTTCCCTATATTCCTGGATTGCTTTTTTTAAGAGAGGGTAAAATTATTTTGAGAGTTTTGAAAGATATAAAAGAAAATTATGATTTGATTATTGTTGATGGTCACGGCTTATCTCATCCTAGAAAAGCCGGATTAGCAACTTATGTTGGTGTTATGAGTAAAAAACCAACTATTGGAATAGCAAAAAAGTATTTGTTTGGAGATATAGTTGATAATATTATTTATGTTGATAATATGAAGGTTGGGATAAAAGTTGGAAAATATTACTTTAGTATAGGTTCTAACATAGATTTTGAAAGTCTAGTTGAATTTTTAAAAAGTATAAATTTTTCTTATCCAAGGGGAATGGTAATTGCAGATAAGCTTTCTAAATACTTAGCAAAAAGAATACTATAAAAGTTAAAAACTTAAAAAATAGATTAAAATTTGATAAATATGGGAATTTCAAAACCTAAGGATGAAGCAAAATTGAAGGAAAAAGAAGAAAAAGCTAAGGAAAAAAAGGAAGTTAAAAAGCCAAAAGAAGAAAAAGCTAAAAAAATAGAAGGAATAGTTAGAATTCTTAATACAGATTTAATTGCTAACAAAAATTTACTTTATGGTTTAACTGGAATTAAGGGTGTTAGTTATACTTTTTCGAAAGCCGTTTTAACTGTTCTTGGCTTAGATGCAAAAAGAAAAATGGGGAGCTTAACTCAAGAAGAAATAGAAAAGATTGAGGACTGTTTGAAAAATCCGGAAAAGTATGGTATACCATCTTTTCTTTATAATAGAAAAAGAGATCCAGAATTAGGAATAGATAGACATTTAGTTGGACCTGATGTAAAAATAGCCGAAAATTTTGATATTAAAAGGGAAATTGAATTGAAAACTTATAAAGGATTTAGACATATGTATGGTTTGCCCGTTAGAGGACAAAAAACAAGAAGTCATTTTAGAAAAGGTAGGACAGTTGGAGTTTTAAGAGGGAAAATGAAACAATTGGCCGCTCAACAAAAAGAAGGGAAAAAGTGATCTAGATGAAAAGATTTAGAAAAAAATATAAAAAACCAAGAAGAGTTTGGGATAAATCTTTATTAGAAGAAGAAAGGAATTTAATGATAGAATATGGATTAAGAAGAAAAAAAGAGTTGTGGAGAGCAAGGGAGATACTTAGAAAATATAGAAGATTAGCTAGAAAATTAAATGCAATAAAAGATAAGGAGCAAGAAAAAATACTGTTAGATAAATTATATAGATTGGGATTGATTGATGAGAATTCAAATCTGGATACAGTTTTAAGCTTAACAGTTAGGGATATATTAAATAGAAGACTACAAACTATAGTTTATAAAAAAGGTTTAGCAAATACTATAAAGCAAGCTAGACAATTTATAGTTCATGGGCATGTAAGTGTAAATGGGAGAAAGGTTGTCTATCCAAGTTATTTAGTTCCTAGAAATGAAGAAGATAAAATTGAATGTAATATAAAGGTTGAAAAAAATGAGTGAAAAAAAAGAAAAATGGGGAGTTGCTCACATCTTTTCTAGTCCAAATTCTACTATAGTTCATATTACAGATTTAAGTGGGGCAGAAACTATAGCTAGATATTCTAGTGGAATGATGACAGATAAAGATAGAGAAGGTGGAATGCCTTATCCCGCAATGCTAGCAGCTAAAAAAGCTGCAGAAGAGGCTCTGAAAAAAGGAATTACTGGAGTTCATATTAGAGTTAGAGCTCCGGGTGGGATTAAAACCAAAATACCTGGTCCAGGAGCACAAGCAGCAATTAGGGCTTTAGCTAAGGCTGGATTAAAAATAGGTTTAATAGAAGACGTAACTCCAATAATACATGGATTTATGAGAAGAAAAGGAGGAAGAAGAGGAAGGAGAGTGTAATTGAAAATTTTTGAGCTACTCTTAACTAACAAAAACTCTTAAGTTTTTAAATTTTTGTATTTAATAAATCATTTCTTTATTTAATGGAAATACTGTAGACATTCTTATGTCTGGTAGCTTTAATATTGATTGAATTACTCTATTAAATCCTACTCCAAATCCACAATGAAGATTTGCTTTGTTATACTTGTAAAAGTTTAGAAACCAGTCAAAATCTTCTATTCTTCCTCCTCTTTCTTTAATTAATTTAAGCATTTGTGACTCTTCCAACTTTTTTCTCAATCTTTCATATGTATATTCTCTTTCTGAGCCACCTACAGCTTCTCCACTAAATGGTAGAATTAAGTCACAACTATTAACAATTCTTGGATCTTCTTCATTAACTTTCATATCAAAAAATTTTAAGTGTACAGGCCAATGGGTTAAAAAGAATGGTTTCATTCCTAAATACTCTAATAAAATTTTTTCGTGTTTACTTTTTATATCATCGCCCCAACTTATTTCTATTCCTTCTTCTCTTAAAATCTCTATTGCATTTGTATATGTTATTCTTTTATATGGTGGTTTGAAAATAGAAAGATATTCTTCATCTATTCCAAATTTTTTTAATTCTTTTTCTCTTTCCTCTTTTACTTTTGAAACCATAGAATATATTATCCCCTCTATATGTTTTATCAGATCTTCAAAGTTTCCTTCTAGTTCCAATTCTATTAATGGAAATTCTGTTAAATGCCTATTGTCTACTTCTTGTTCTGCTCTAAAACTATGAATTACACACCAAACTTTCTTTAAAAATGGTGTTAAAACTTCTAAATATAACTGACCTGTTTGTGTTAAATACATTTTCTTTCCAAAATAATCTACTTCAAAAACTGTTAGGAAATTTTCACAAGAGCCTGTTGCTTTAGTTATATGTGGAACCATTATTTCAATGAAATCGTTTTCTTCACAATATTTTCTTGCTCCTTTCATTGCACTTGATTCTATTTTTGCTATTGCTTGAAGTTCTTCTGTTTTAAATATGTTTTCTCTGTTATTATATGTCGCTAATACATTTATAGAAAAGGGTCTATTTTCATTATTCTCAAACATGACCCCACTCTTATTTATGATTGATGGTTTAAAAAAGTTTTCTTTACTCTAAGATATAAGATCTAATTTTTATTTAAGTATTTAATATGATATTATGTTAATACTAGGTTTAAGTGGTTTTGCAGCTTCTGGAAAGACAGAAATTGCAAATTACTTGAAAGAAAAATATTCTTTTACGATTTTAGAATTTTCCCAAGTTATTGAAGAAGAGGCCAAAAGAATGGGTTTGATGAAAAATAATTTGAGTTTGGAGGAAAAAAAGAGAGTTTTAAGTGAAGTTGGTGCTATTATAAGAAAGAAATATAATGACGAAGCTATATTTGCAAGATTTTTAGTTAAAAAAATTATGGAAGAAAATACAGAAAGGGTTGTTGTTACTGGATTTAGAAGTAGATATGAGGTAGAAGTTTTTAAAGATGCGTTTAAAGAAAATTTTTACTTGGTTTGGGTTGAAACAGATGTTAGATTAAGATACGAAAGAAGAAAATTGCAAGATCCCAATTTTAATTTAAGTTTTGAAGAATTTTTAGAAAGGGATGAAAATGATAGTAAGAGATTAGGCTTAGATAAAATTAAGGATATGGCAAATTTTTTTATAGAAAATAATTCTACTCTTGACGATTTAAAGAAAAAAGTTGATGATTTTATAGATAAAATTTTATTAAAGTAGTTTTTATAATGTTTGAATTTATAGAAGAAAAATGGAGAAATATTTTGGATTGAGTTTTGAAGAAGCTAAAAAAAGATTAGAAGTTTATGGAAAAAACGAAATTAAGGAAAAAAAGAAAATCAATTTTTTCGAAATTTTGTTAAATCAATTCAAATCGCCACTCATTTTATTAATGTTTTTTGCTTCGATTTTTTCTTTTTCTTTAAACTATTTAAAAGGGGAGGAATTTTTGGATTCAATTCTAATTATTATTGTAATATTTATTTCAGTTATAGCTGGATTTGTTCAAGAATATAAAG
>JAVZSS010000019.1:5497-13520 GCA_044343155.1 Candidatus Aenigmatarchaeota archaeon | reverse complement strand
TTTTTCTTCACCAGCTAAAAAAGAATATTCTCTTATTCTATAAATACCCTTTCTCTCTGATTTTTTTTCTAAAACAGTTTTTATATGTTTGTTTAAACTCATTATGAGTTTTGCAATTTTTATTTTTTCTTCTTCACTTTTGTTTGGTATTTCGATTATAGCAATATGTCCAATTACATCAAAGCTATGCGGTCTTTCATCCTTCAATTTTTCATATTCAGTAAAAATTTCTACATCTTCTTCTAATTTGCTTTTCTTTTCTTTCATTAAAAATTGTTTTTTTATAAAATAATTTATGTTAATATTGGCAGGATTAGGTTTGAATGATGAAAAATCTTTAACACTAGAAGAAATAGAAGAGGCCAAAAATGCTGATAAGATTTATATGGAAAATTATACTAGTATATGGTTTGGTAATTTGGGAAATTTGAAAAAAATGATAGGAAAAGAAATATGTTTGCTTGGAAGAAAAGATTTAGAAGAGGAAAGTTATAAAATTGTTGAAGAAGCAAAGGAAAAAAATGTAATTGTTTTTGTTCCTGGAGATCCACTTTTTGCAACAACACATTTATCTTTAATTTCTGAATGTTTAAAGAAAAAAGTAGAATATAAAATTTTACATAATTCTTCAGTAATTTCCGCAATTGGAGAAACAGGAATTCATTTTTATAAAATTTGTAAAATAATTACTATTCCATTTAAAGATAGATGTAACGATTTTAGCTCAATTAAAAATTATTTAAAGAATAGAGAGGGTCATGTAGTTTGTCTTTTAGATATAGATATAGAAAGAAATAGGTTTTTAGAAGTAAAGGACGCGGTAAAATTTTTGATAGAAATTGGGGCCTTGGATGAAAATGAAGAGGTTGTTGTTGCTTCTTGTTTAGGAACTAAAAAAAGTAAAATATTTTATGGTAAAGCTTTCAAATTTTTAGAATTAAATTTGGATTTGCCGGCAGTAATTATAGTTTTGGGAAAGCTTCATTTTTCTGAAAAAGAATATTTAGAGAATTTTAAGATTTAAGATTTTTCTCTTCCCGTATATACTACTACTCCAATTATTATTCCTATAAAGATTACTAAAAATACTATCGAAAATATCAAATCTTTATTTTCCTCTGTTAAAATATTCGTTTGAAATTCTTTAAAAATAACTGAAGAAAGAAGTAAAGAAAGGAATAAAAATATACTAACTACTATTCCAATAAACATTTTGTTTTGTTTAGAAAATTCGATTTTTATTCCAAGAGTTTCTGAAAACACACTAATCATTGCTATACCGAAAATAAGAAAGAGAGAGGCCATTGTTCCTCTATAAAAGAATTCTGAGTACATCCTTTGATAATCTTCTACACTAGTTCCAGTCAATATAGGATATGCCCATACCATAAAAGCAGAAACTAAAGCTACTGTTGCATTTACTGCAGTATTTTTTTCTGGTTCTCCAAATATTTTAGACCTTCTAAGTAAACCATATATTATTGCTGCAGTCAAAACAAATGGTAAAAATGCAAAAAAACCAAGCTGATTCAACCTTATTATTACATTTTGAAGAAATGAAGTCATTATTTTTCACCTCTTGAGATATGGCTTGCTATTAGTAGTATAATAAAAACGATTAGTAATCCAGAAACTAATAATGAAATGTCGGTTGAAGGTGAAGGTGTGGGGGGTTTACCTGGTGGTGAATAAAATACTATAGAAATTAGACCACTTGTTACAAATAAAGCTAAGGAAAGGGCAATCATTCCAAACAATACGTTTCTACTTTTAAATGCTTCTTCAAGGAATTTCAATATATTTGGATAAAATATGCTTGCCATAAGGATTCCTAAGAAAAATACAATTCCTATTACGAAAGCTTGTGTTATAAAAGTGGAAAGTGGTGAAATAATGTTTATACCAGAAATTATTGGAAAAGCGAAAACGAAAAATGAAACTGAAAAAGCTACAATAGCATTTATAACTGGATTATCTCCAAGTAGTTTTTTATTTTTTAATATTGCATAGACTACTGCCATTGAAAGTAAAAAAACTAGTATGTTCAAAAATCCCATAGATAAAAGCTTATTTACTATTAGAACGCTTATGTCATTCATAATATAATTTATTTTTAGTTAATTTAAGATTGTTGTTTTCTTATGATTTGAGAAAGAGTTCTAACAGATTCTATTAAAGTTGGTAAAACTTCTTTTAGTATTTCTTCTACCGTTTCAATTTTTTTTGTAAGTTCTTTCATTCCGTCTTGCAAAATTTTAAAGTTAGACATTATTTCCCTTTCTAATTTACTTTCTTTTGAGGAATACGCTCTAGTTTCTTCTATTATATTATTTAATTTTTGTTCTAGCTGTGAGTATTTGGTTTCCAATAACTTTATTTGATTTGTAACTTCTGAAACTCTATTTTGTATTAAGTAATCGATATAGTTAAAATAATCCTCAAGATTAATATATTGAAAAGGATATTGTGAAGTTTCTTGAGGGGTTTTAATTTCTTGAGTTTGTACTTCTTCTTTTTTCTTACTTCCTTCTTCCTTTTTTTCCTCTTCTTTTTTTACAACACTCTTTTCTATAGTTTCTTTTAATACATTAGATAAAGCTAAGTCTATTTCATCTGGAGAATATCCTTCTTTTCTTAGTATATCAATTACCTCTATTTCAGAAAAACCTTTTGATATTAGTTCTTTAACTCTTTCTATTGGTGGAGCTTTTTTTGTTTTTAAAAATGGGAGAGCCATAATTATTCTTGTTTTGCTGATTTAAATTGGTTTAATAGGTTTTCAAGCTCCATTTTTAACTCTTCTCTAGTTATAAAAGAAGATTTAAGAGGATTAAATATTTCCAACATTGTTTTTAGTTTCTCTATCTCACTTACTTTAACGTATTGATTTAATTTTTCTTCCATTTCCCTTTTCCACTTTTTTAATTCTTCCATTTCTTTCCAAATATTTTCATATTTTTTTTCCATAAATTCTTTGGTTATTTTAATTTCTTCAGCCATTTCTACAATTTTTCTTTCTAATTCTCCAATTTTTGATTCAAATCTTTCTACTTTCATTTCTAAATTTCTAATTCTTCTTCCTAGCTCTTCTCCAATCATAACCATATATTTATTTCATTTCTAAACAATTAATATGTTTTCAGTTGAAGTTAAAGATGATATATTAATTCTTACACCAACTCAAGTTGGAATATTTTATACTATTGAAGATTATCCAGAAGTTATGAGTTTTGTTATTTCAACTTTAAGTGAAAAGGAATATGTAAATAGGATTACTATTAGAGGGGTAAGAGAAATTGAATATGGACCAGAAGAAGTTAAAATTTTGAAAGAAATAGCAGAAATATATAGATTTGCAGTAAGTGAATTGGGTGCTTATAGATTAAATTTCTATCCAAAATATAGGGAAATAACTAAAAATATATTGAATTTGCTTTTATCTGATGCTATACAATGTTATGTAAAAATAATATCTGAGCTTAAAAAATGTGAAGATAGAGGTTATAAAGAGGAATTTTTAAAGGTATTGAAGGAGAAGTTAGAAAAAACAAAAATTGTGAGCTATGCAATTTCTAATAAAAATTTTTCAGTTTGGGTAAGTGGAAGAGAAATTTATAGAAAAATTTTTAATCCATTGATTAAGCCCTACTTCATGTCTACTAAGTTTACTCTTTTACCGCCACCAAATTCGGTTTTGGAAGAGAGATATTATTTAAAAGATGGAACAAAAGTTGAGATATATTCTTCTACCGTTGGAACAAAAGTTTATTATTATATTTTTATGAAAGAGTTTTTGATTTCTGAAGAAGAAAATACTGTACTAGAGGAAAGTAAAAAGAGATTAGGAAGTCTAGAGATTGGTACAGAATATAATTTTGAAGTACTTAGAAAGGTTGTAAAAGAAAAAATAGAAAAAATCATGAAAGAAGTTATTTCTCAAAAAGATATTAACATTTCAACTTCTCAGATTAACAATTTAATAGAAATTTTGCTTAGGCATACTGTTGGTTTTGGCGTATTGGAGGTTTTGCTTCAAGATGATAAAATTCAAGATATATATGTTAATGCTCCTATTGGCTCTTCTCCAGTTTTTATAAATCATTCTGATTATGGAGAATGTGAAACAAATATATCTTTAACAATAGAAGAAGCAGAATCTTGGGCATCTAAACTAAGGTTATATTCTGGTAGACCTTTAGATGAAGCAAATCCAGTTTTAGATGCTGAATTATTCCTTCCATTTGGTAGGGCAAGAGTAGCTGCAATAACAAGGACTCTTTCTCAAAGTGGTTTAGCATTTGCATTTAGAAGACATAGAGATTCTGCATGGACTTTCCCCCTTTTTTTAAAATCTAAGTATTTTAACCCTCTTTTTGCTGGTTTGTTAAATTTTATTATAAATGGTGGAAGATCTATACTTATTGCTGGTGGAAGAGGTTCAGGAAAAACGAGTTTGCTTTCTTCTATGATACTAGAATTACCTAGAAAGTATAGAATAATTGTTTTGGAAGATACGCCAGAGCTTCCTATAGATGTTTATAAAAATTTGGGTTATAATATTCAACATTTAAAATGTAGAAGCGTTATAACACATGTAGAAACAGAGTTAGCTCCTGAAGAAGCACTTAGAACTGCTTTAAGGTTAGGAGATTCTGTTTTAATTGTAGGAGAAGTTAGGAGTAGAGAATCAACAGTGTTATTTGAAGCTATGAGAGTTGGAGCTTTAGCTAATCTTGTTGCTGGAACAATCCACGCGGAATCAGCTTATGGAGTTTATGATAGGGTCGTTAATGATTTGGGTTTAGTTTCAACGAGTTTTAAGGCATTGGATATAATAGTAATTGCTAATATGCTAAAAACTCCAGATGGTATAAGAAGATTCAGGAGAGTGATTGAAGTAGTTGAAGTTAGAAAAAAGTGGAAAGAGGATCCTTGGAAAGAGGGTGCTTTTGTTCCCTTAATGGTTTATTCTGCAAAAGAAGATACATTGAAGCCTACAGAAACTTTGTTAAATGGAGAATCTGAAATTTTAAATGAAATAAGTAAAAGAGTTAAAGAATGGCAAGGAAATTGGGATAAAGTTTGGGAAAATATTTTACTAAGAGGAAAAATAAAACAAACTATGTTGGAGTTTGCAGAAAAATATAATAGAATGGATATACTTGAAGCAGATCGTGTTATCGAAGCTAATGAAATGTTTTATTCTCTAATGGAAAAATCTCTAATGGAAAAAGGTTTTTTAGATAATAATTATGTTTATGAAAAATGGTTGGAATGGTTTAAGGAAGGTTTGAAAAGATGATGTATGAAAGGATTTGCAATTTTTTTGAGAAGTTTCCAATAATTTTACCAAAAGATTTGGAAAAAAAATATAAAGAAGAAATAGAGTTTAGTGAATTGAATGTAACTCCAAAAGGCGTTTTTTCCACCTCTATTTATCTTCCTCTATTTTTGTCTATTTTTTTCTTTTTTTTGTTTTATATTTTTAAGATATTGTCTTTACCGTTAATTTTTTCTTCATTAATTTTTTCTTCTATACTTTTCTACTTTTTGCTAAACTTTCCTTCTTCTTATTGTAGGTTTGTAAGGGTTCGAGCCAATTCGGAAATGATGATGTGTATAGTTTATATGGCAATTTCTTTACAAACCTATAGAAATATGGAAATTGCTCTTGATTTTGCGGCACAAAACTTAAGAGGACCTTTAGGAAAGGATTTGAAAAGAATTTCTTGGGAACTTAAAATGAAAAAAATATATTCTGTGGAGGAGGGCTTGAATAAACTTACTAATAAATGGAGATATGAAAGTCAAGAATTTGTTGAAGCTCTTTCTTTGTTACGTTCTTCTCTACTTTCTCCTAATCCAGATGAATATTTAAGAGAAGCTATTAGGATAATGGTTGATCATTCTAAGAGGAGAATGAAAGAATACGTTATAGAAATGAAAACACCACTAAGAATAATAAATGCTTTTGGTATTTTACTTCCCCTTCTTTCTCTTTTGTTTTTACCAATGTTGATTATATTTATTCCAGAAATAGGTAATTTTCCAGCTTTAGCCTTCTTTTTCAATATTTCTCTTCCCTTAACTTTGTTGTTTATTTCTTTAAAATACTATTTTACAAGGACATCTTCTTTTCATCAAATAAATATAGAAAGCTTAGTGAGTTATATAGATTTAAGAAAAAAAATTGTAATAATTTCCTTAATTTTCTTTTTTGTTTCTTTCCTTCTCTTATTTAATTCACCTCAACTAGAAAGTAGATTTTCAAATTTTAATTTTCTATATTCCTATATAATAATTTTCTTCATTTTTATTGCTCTAGCTAACTTTCTTATTATTCCATCTTACTTTTTCTTAGAGAGAAATAAAGAAATTGTAGAAATGGAAGAAGAATTGCCTCAAGTTTTATTAGAGATTTCAATAATATCTAAGACTGGAAAGTCAATAGAAAAACTATTTGTAGATTTATTATCCAGATTGTCTAATATGAAATCATATAAACTTTTTTATGAAGCTATTTCATTTCAAAAAGTTAGTGGCAAAACCTTAGAAGAGGTATTTTTTGATAAAGAGCACGGATTATTTAA
Source organism: Candidatus Aenigmatarchaeota archaeon (assembly GCA_044343155.1). Classification (GTDB taxonomy): domain Archaea; phylum Aenigmatarchaeota; class Aenigmatarchaeia; order CG10238-14; family SpSt-28; genus SpSt-28. The sequence goes on along the minus strand of JAVZSS010000019.1, from coordinate 6,930 downwards.
CAAATATCCATCAAAAATAATAAATGCTATGATAAAAGTAGTTTTTGATATATCTAAAAAAGGTGGGTTATACCTTTCTTTAGCATCCAAATCTATTTCAGATTTTTTATCTTCAGTACTAGAAGTTGATAAAAGCTCTAGAGAAATTTTGGCTGATATAATTTCAGAAATGGAGCTTCAAAGTAAAGTCTTAGCTCCAATTGTAGGAGGAATAGTAATCGGACTCTTTGCTATTGTAAGTTATATATTTGGCTTTATGGAAATTACGGTAGAAACAGGTGGAATATTTAATCAAACACAACCAAAATCATATATTCCTTTCCCACTTTTTTCATCTTTTAAATTAAATATTCCTTTCTTCCATTTTCATCTTTTAGTAGGTTTTTATCTTATTGAAATAGTTTTAATAATTTCTTATTTAAATAGTGAAATTTTGTTTGGTGAAAACACAATTAGAAAAAGTTATGAAATAGGAAAAACTCTTATAATTTCTTTTATAATTTATACATTTGTTTCATTTGTTATTGCTTTAGGTATTGGTTCTTTCTTAGCTTCTCAATTTAAAGAATTTGCTAGTTGATTTTATTTTAACTTTATATTTACTAAATTCAATTAATGAAAATGAAGAAAAGTTATAAACTTATTTTTATTATTCTTTTTCTTTTCTTTACTTTTCAAACTGTTTTTTCTGAAGAAGAAGATTATTGTAGAATAGAAGGGCCAGACGAAGTTGTTGGCGGAGAGACTGTTAATTTTAAAATAGATGTAAAACTTGGTCAGGAAATTAAAAAGGATAGAGAACGTTCAAGATCTCCTGGGCTAGGTATGGGTAACATCGTGCTAGGCACAGTTCTTTTTAGTTACAGTTTGGCGATTATAATATCTTCAATAATAACTGGAGGTCTTTCCCTGTTTGCTCTACTACCTCTTGTAGGAGGTATGGTTTTAGGTGGTGGATCTATTTGGGTGGGAGCTCAACTATACACAGGAGCGCATACATATGATGGAGAAATTGAGGTTTGTATTCCTTCAATATATTATGTAGATACAGGAGGGATTTTTAGAAGTAAATGTGAAAAATATTCTATAGATTCATCCTATTTATCGGAGAATGAACTAATAAATGGAGTACAAAGAGAAATAACAGTTACTATACCTAAAATTAGTTCCGACAATGTGGGAAAAATAACAGTTATTATGAATGTAAAAGGTTTAGGTTTTTTCGGTTCTTATGATAAATGTTTTAAGTATTTTCTAATTTATAAGGATGGGAAGTATAGGATGAATATAAAAATGGAAAAGGGAAACATAAAAGAAGATATTAGTGGAAAAGAGATACAATTTGATCCACCTACATGTATAATAGAATCTCCAGAAAATTTAAAGGGAGTAAAAGGAGAAAAAGTGGAGGATTTCTGTGAGTTTCCAATTTT
>JAVZSS010000019.1:0-5487 GCA_044343155.1 Candidatus Aenigmatarchaeota archaeon | reverse complement strand
CCTTCACTTGTAAAAGATATAGATAAATCAAAATTTAAGAATAGCGAAGTTAGGTGGGAGATTAGTGGGAATAGTATAATTGTTGAGTCGGAGGTAGAAAATGGATATAGGGGTAAAGTAAAGATAGGAAATCAACCTACCGAAGTAAAAGTTAGTTTAAAAGGGGAATTATGTTATCAGAGTTTTGATACCAAACAAAGAATGTTCTTTGTAGACTGTACAGAATATTTTTCTCTTAGCCCTTTAATTGAAACAAATTTCTATTTTATTCCTATTACATTTGCTAATATCAATTTGAACTCTTTTCAAGATAAGTCAGATTTAAAAGTATATGGTAGTATTCCTAAACCCGGTTCACCTGGATTAATCTTACTAAAAAAAGATACATTGAGAGTACCTCCGGGCACACCTGTTTATATTGACGTTTATGATAATAATGGTGAAAAAATATCTCAAAAATATGCTGGTACTATATATGTTGTTGAGATTATTGATGAAAAAAATAATATAGGTAAAGTTGTGAATCCTGTTGTATCAGAGTCAATCAATAAAGTTAGAAAATTTGTTGCTCTTTATATAGATTCACAAGGATATCAGTACAAGTCTACGCAAGTTCTTACAATCCAATGGACAAATAAGATAGAAATTGCACTTTCCCCCCCAACGGATATTAAACTTTCTCCTTTCACGGATATCGAGGTTATAGCTACCATTACTTCCTTAGATGTGGTGTATAGACCAGAAGAGTTCGTTTGGCGTGTGTGGTATGGTTCAGGAGAATACGGGTGGGTTATGAGAGAAGATATAAAAGATACAGAAAGATTTTACTTTACCTTCCTTTGGGACGGTGTAGATGTGAGTCAATGTATGAAAAGAAAAGATTTAAACTCATTTTCTTTAAATCTTTCTACTAAAAACCCTGGATGGCCCCTTGCAGTCTACTCGTCTTATGAGATGGAGGGAAAAGCTACTCTCCAGTTTGTTGCAAAAAAACTACCTTCTTCTACTGAATATTTGGCAACTAGTAATACAATTAGTGTAGAGCCCAAAGAGATTATATTAGATAAAGCAAGGAAATATTCGGTACTTTCTGAATGCGGATCTAAATTTGAGAGCTATTGCTATCTTCGATACTGTCCACCAAAACTTTTTGTGCCCACAGATATGAAGAAAAATGAATTAAGATTACAAGCTATTAGTAGGTTTGGCGATATTGTTGATAGCGGACAAGAAAATGCAAAACTAGAAGTTGCTACTGGAGTAAATGTGGAGTTTAACATATTTTATTGTGATCCCAATAAAGATAAGCCTATAACAGAAAATTATGTGGAAACAGAGAAGTGTAGAATTATTATTAATCCAGAAAACGCAAATGTGGTAGAGATTAGAGAAGGGGGAGGTGGAATGAGTTTAAATGTGAAAGAAGTAAGAGAAACTAAGGAGGTAACAAAAAACTTTTTCGCAAAATTGGGAAACATAGAAAGTGGCACAATAACTATAAGTTGGAAGAAGCCGAAATTAACAATGACTCCAGATCCTAGTATAAAGCCAGATATAATTCTTGCTCCAGGTGAATCAGCTACAATAACTGTCTCTTCGGATATACCAGTTTTCTCTAACTTTCTTGATGCTTACTGTAAACCATTTTTCCCTGATCTTTTTCAGACTATAGGGCTTAAGAATTGTGAAAATAAAGCAGGAGGCGTTATATTCGGGATAGATAAAGACTTAGATTCAGAGAGGTTATTAAGAGAAATTGCCTCCACTATGGATAATTTATATTATGGGGGGACTCTCAGTTGGTACTGTCCTGCATGGAAGGAACTTCTTTCTACAGTTAGAGAAAATATGAAAGAATATGTATTACCATTTTGTTATGATATTACAGGTAATAGTTTTTCTGTTACATTTTCTAGAGGAGGAGAAGAAGATAAAGAGTGTTGGGGGGATGTTGAGTTGACAGCAACTTATTCAGGAGGGGAATTTATAAGTTATTCAGGAGGGGAATCTAAAGAGAACACTCCTCTTAAAATAAAAGTAACTCCATTTATATGTAAGGATGACTTAGAAAGAGAATGGTATACTCTTAATTGTTTTGGTGGGAGGATTAAGAAAGGTAGTGAAAATGGAGGAGGTGGAGGAGGAGATGAAGGAAAATCTTATATTATTAAATCTTTGGAATTTAAGCATCAAGGAATAAATGCGTTTTCTCTTCCATTTAAACCAGAGAAAGTTGAATTTAATGAAAATTGTAGAATTGAAAGAATTCAAAGCGAAAAAATTAGAAATAAAAATTGTAAACTTGATATAGTATATTATAATCTAACTACTAAAGATTGGGAATGTGTCGACCTTTCAAAAGGATTTGAACCTTTAATAGGGTATTTTGTAAATATTAGTTTTGTGGGTTCTTCAAAATGTAAGATTGATTTTGCATATACTGAGCCTCAAAATGTTCCAGACATTCCAGATTTTAGTTTTACTGGAGATGTCAAAGTTTATTTCTTTGGAGTTGGAAAAGAAGTGAATTCAGATGATATAAAAAGAGATATATTTCGAAAAATTGGAAAAAATGTAGAAATAATAAAATGTGGTAAGTATGATTTTTCTAGTGATAATATATGTCAAGAAATTGAAATTCCTAAAAAGTTAGTTCCATTTGAAGTTTATAGTTTAGTAGTTCAACAATGAGGGTAGATAAAAATGAAAGGAATAAGTGAGGGTGTTTACAAAATAGTGCTTTTATTAGTAGTTTTATTTATTCTTGTTCTTTTTTTTGTTATAGCTAAAAGATTAATAACAACTATATTTCTGAGGTAGAAAAAATGAAAGGTCTGGAGATGGAAATAGTTAAATTTATAATTTTAGTAGTCGCCGTTTCTTTCATTATTTTTATAGTTTGGAAACTATTACCCACATTTTCTCAGTTTTTTGCTCTCTCTCTTGAAAGTTTAAAAAGAAGTATGTGTGAAAAAATAGGTTGGGCCGGATTTATTTTTGGTTGTTAGATTTTATTTAAATTTGGAAAAATATTAGATTAAATGGGAGGAGTTTCAACAGTTCCCGTTTTTTTAATTGCTGGAGTAATTATAGTTGGTATAGCTCTATATATTATCTTTACTTCATCAAGACATTTGCTTTCTGAAATATTTTCTTTTTTAGGATTTGAAAAAAAACCAAGTAGTATAGAGTCTGCAGTAGTATGCTCTCTTTATAGATGCACATATGGATGCATGAGTGCGGAAGTTGAAAAAATTTCTTGGAAAGAGGATGATAAATTGGTTAAATGTAAAGATTTTTGTAATAATATACCTGAAGATGCTTATGAAGATAAGAACATGAAAACTGTATGTAGTCCTGATTTTCCAGTATCTATAAATCTTAAAAAAAATGAAAGATTGGGTGAGACTTTATCAAAATTAATAAGCGTTGGTAATAAAAGGGGCTTAGATTGTTTGTTAGTTAATTCCGAATTATTTGAAAAAGTTCTTGTTAGTGCAGCAAGTGCACCTTCTTCGCTAATACTTTCAACAAAAATAATTCTAAATACGCAAGGTGATATTGTTTCTAGTCAATTTCCAGAAAGAGATTGTCTAATTTACTTATCCCCTCAAGCTTCTATACCATTAGGTCAATCATATTCCTTTATAGAAGTTTCTCAAGGTCAAAGACTTGTATTTACACTACGTAAGGTTATTGGAAGTACTCAATACTTTTTAATAATATTGCTAGGTGTTTAAATGAAATGTATTACTCAACATGCAATTTTTGTAACTGTTTTAATAGGTTTTTTTACTATTATAGGTATAATAATTTTTTGGAAATGGTTTTCAGGTTTTTCAGAAAGCGTAACTGAAGCTGCATGTAGGGATAAGTTAATTAGCTATTGTCTTTCTCTTATTAGAGGAGAAAAAGTAAAATGGGATGATATAAATCCTAAAAGAGGATGTGAAAATTATAATATAGTGGAACCAACTAAAGAGGAGTGTGAAAAATTGTTTAGGTGAAAAAATGAAGGGTGATGTTTCAGAGTTTGTTGGTATTATTGGAGTTTTTTTGATTACATTTGTAATTGTAATTATTGCATTAATTCCTATAATTTCTTCTATAATTGAGTTGCTTGCTCTTTCATCTCCTGAAAATGTAGCAAGACAGCTTAGTGGTTTTATTACAGCAATAGCTTCTACATATAGTGGTGAAGTAGTTTATGTTCCATCTAAGGATTTATTATATTCAATTGATGTTCGTGATTATTTAGTTAAGATCGATCTTAAATCAGCACCAAGGTATGCAGAAAAAACTTCAGCTACACATTCAATTGTTTTAGATCTTAATTATCAAAAAGATAATGTTAACAAATTTATTTTTAGGAAAAAAATAAAAGATGGAAATATTGTTTATGAAATAGAAGGCGAATGATGTGAAAGGGGTTGTCTTAACTACTAAAAGTGTATTTATTGCTATATTTATTATTGTTATTATCGTTTTTGTTTATTATTTTTTTATATCACGCTATTTAGAAATGCATGTAACTATTAAGGAGTTTGCACTTGAAAGAAAAACAATAAACTATGCTCTCACTTTACTTTCTAATGAAAATATAGTATTGGGAAAGGGAAATATAATTTGGAGAGGAATAGTAGATGCGGAGAAGTTAGATAAAATTTTTTTAAATACTACTGAAATCTCTTATATAGAAAGGTTAGGTAAGGTTTTGGCCACACCAATAGATATTGGAATAACTTATCCAAATTCTTTTATAGTTATTAGAATAATTGATTTAGAATCATGTAAAAATAATGAATGTTTTGGTTGGTTGGGTAGGATTTATTCCCCAATTTCTATTGATGGGCTATTTATTTCTAAGTTTGCAGAATGTGTAGTAGAAAATATTAAATTAGACTTCGGAACAGTAATAAGAGTTATAACGAATATAGGAAATCCTATCTCTGCATTATTTAATCTTCTACAACCATATGATTGGGAAAAATGTAGAGAAAATACAATACCTTCGGGCTATCAACTTTTGTTTTCCAAATCTTTTATATCTTCAGAAGGATTTCCAGTGCTTATTTACTATAATAATGGGACAACTCATGTTGGTAGGTTGTCTGTGTTAATAGGTGAATTCATATGAGTTTTATTATTGATATATTAATAATAGGTCTTATAGTAAATATAGTTATAATAGCTGCAATTGTGATAACGCTTCTTTCTTTCAAATATCATTTAGCAATAACTGTAATTTCAGAGTATAAATACAACAATAATCAACTTCTTTTATCTGAGTTATTGTTTTATAATTATGATCTTTACAAAAACATATATACGATTCTAAGCGAAAGAGAAAGTATAAATTTTGATAAATTTAAAACTTTCATAGAAGAGAAAACTAAAATCTTTTTAGGGGATAGAGAGTTTAAAATAACTAATGAAACAACTACTTTAGTTGGTAATGAAAGCGTTAGAGGGAGAGAAGGTTATGTA
>JAVZSS010000018.1:0-13566 GCA_044343155.1 Candidatus Aenigmatarchaeota archaeon | reverse complement strand
TTACTTTCATCATTCTTTTCTTTATATTTTCTTTCAACGACAGTTTCTGGATTTATGGTAAGGAGTCAATTTAATGTTGCTATATCATTAATAGTATTAATTACAATACTAGTTTTGGTTTTTACAGCAAGGCTAATAAATAGAAAAAGATAAAATAATTTCGTCAATATAAAAAAGGTTGAAAAGTTGTAGTAAGTAAAAAAATTTATTGTTTAAAACTAAAAAATAATTAGGGATAAAATGGGGTTGTTTGATAGATTTAGGAGGAAAAAGCCTCAAGAAGAACAAAGAGGGGTAGAAAAAGTTCAACCTCAACCACCTCAACCTATTAAGCCTTCTAAAAAAGAAACTGGTGAGGAATATATTCGATATACGCCCGAAGGAATTTTAGATTTAGTAGATAAACTTTTAGATTTAAGTAGAGAAGAACTTGAAAGGAAATTGAAAGAATATACCGATAAAAAAGGTAAAGCTCCTCTTTCTTTAGTTTTAGCATACTCAATTAAAAGAGGTGATATATATCTTTCTGCAGCGAGAGCAGCAAGAATAGAAGGCACAGATATTAAAATTGATAAAGAAAAATTGCAGCTAGTATACAAAAAAGATAATAAATCAGCAAAGAACGCATTGGAAAATCTTGCCGCATTGTGTAGTATTGGAGAAGTTTATGATGTTATGAGAAAATTGAGTGATATTATATATAAACATTGGGAAAAGGGAAGAGAAGCTAAAAGTAAAGAAGTTCCCTCTGAAGAAAGAACAGGCGCTTATGAGGTCTCCCTAACTAGAGAAGAAGCAAAAAAAGAGTCTCTAAGAAAAGAGGGAGCAGTTCCCACTCAAACTTATTCAGTAAAACAAGATGCATTAAATCAATTATCTTCTTTGCTTTATTCTTCTATGAAAGAGGAAAGAGGAAAAGTAATAGAAGAATTAAAAGCGCTTATAAAAGAAGGGAAGTTAGGAGCTACTCGTTTTGAGAAATCTTTTGTTTATAGAGATGATAAGTCTTCTGAAGTTATGAAAACACTTATAAATTGGCTTCCAGAAGGTGAAAAAGAAGAAATAATGAAAAAATTGTGGGGTTTGGTGAGAAGTTATGAAATAGCGAGCCGAGGATTGGGAGACAAAGTTGAAATTAGTAAACAGCTTTATAAGTTTTTGGATGAAGTTAAAGAGAAGCTTTATGAAAAAGCTTCTGAAGAAGGAAGAAAATTAGCAGAAGCGTTTGTTGAACTTGTTGAAAAGAAGGAAATAAGTACTACTAAATATGGAATAGCTAGAAGTCTTTATTCATCAAAAGCGGAGGAGATATATAAAACAATACGTAAATATCTTAGTAAAGATGAAGATAAAGATAAATTGTATCAGATAGTTAGAATGGTAGAGGGTAAACCATATTCAAAGCAAGCAAGCAATTTAACGAAAACAACAATTTTGGTAATACTTGCTGCTCTTTCTCCATTTTTGCTGGTATTATTCTTTTTACCATCAGTTTCTGGATTTATTGTTAGAAGTAGCTTAAGTATTTTTACAATTTTATTAACATCAATTTTAATATTTACCATAATTTTTAAACTAAAATATCAAAAAAGAAGAAGTTAAGATTAAGCAATTAGCCAATCTCTTTTTCTTTTACTCATTTCTTTTCCTTCATCTTTTTCTTCAATTATTTTTGGTTTAATTTTTTCTTCCTTTTTTATTTCTATATTTTTTCTAATAAGTTCTCCTATTTTTTTCAATTCTTCTTTACTATATTCTTTTGGCTTATTTTCTATTAAAGGAATTTCATTTTCAAAATATGGATATATTCTTAAATGTAAATGTTCTATTTGAGATGGCATAAAAGCAATACTAACTTCTAATGCTCCTAGACTTTTTTTAATTGCTTCAGAAATTTTTATAGCTATAAAAAAAAGCTCTTTTGAAATATTTTCATTTTCGCTTAAATTTTTAATATGCTCTTTTGGAATAACTAGTGTCATCCCTTTACTTCTTGGATTAATATCTAAGAATGCAATAAAATTTTCATCTTCATAAATAATTTCAGCTTCTATTTCTTTTTTAACAATTTTACAAAAAATGCATTCCATAAAAAAAGTTTTCCTACAATATTTAAATGGTATCAATTCAATCTTAAATAATTAACTAAAAGAAAAAATATAGGGAGAAAGATGCCAGAGGTTAAAAAACCTAGGGAAGGAAGCTTGGCCTTTTATCCTAGAAAAAGAGCTTTTCGTATTTATCCCTCTTTGGATACTTATCCTTCCTTAGATAAAGTATTGCCATTAGCTTTTGCTGGCTATAAGGTTGGAATGTGTCATGTTATGGCTTTAAATAATAAGAAAAATTCCCCATCTTTTGGCCAAGTTATTTCTATACCAGCAACCATAATAGAGGTTGTTCCTTTAAAAGTTATTGGGGTTAGATTTTATATAAACACAAATAAAGGATATAAGGTTTTGACAGAGGTTTATGCAAAAGATCTGCCAAAAGAGTTGGAAAGAAAAGTTAAAATAAAATCTAATTATTCTGAAGAAAAAATTGAAGAAATAAAGAAAAATTTGGATAGGATAAAAAAGATTAGATTAATAGTTGCGACTCAACCAAAAAAAGCTGGAATTGGAAAGAAAAAACCAGAAATTTTTGAGATTGAAGTTGGTGGTAAAGATATTAAAGAAAAATTTGAATATGCAATTTCTAAATTAGGAAACGAAATATCTATTGATGAAGTTTTTAAGGAAGGAGAAGTTGTTGATGTTATAGGTGTAACAAAAGGTAAAGGAACACAAGGTCCAGTAAAAAGATTTGGAGTAAAAATTCAGGGAAGAAAAGCTAAAGAGAAAAGAAGGCATGTTGGTTCATTGGGGCAAGAAAGACCAGGAAAAGTTAGATGGACTGTTCCTATGGCCGGACAAATGGGATTTCAAACTAGAACAGAATTGAATAAAAGAATAATAAAATTTGGTGATGGTAACGAAATAAATCCAAAAGGAGGGTTTATAAGATACGGTTTAGTTAGAAGTAAATACGTACTTATAGAGGGTTCTGTTCCAGGAAGCAAAAAGAGGTTAATTTTTATAAGAAAGGCTATAAGGAGTAAAGAACCACCAATTTTGCCATACGAAATAAAGAAAGTGGTGGTGGAATAAAATGGTAGTAGTTTATGATATTAATGGAAATATAAAAGAAAATATTGAATTACCAAAAGTATTTTACTATCCTGTCAGAGAAGACCTAATTCTTAGAGCTTTTTTGGCTATCCAAAGTCATAAGAGACAACCTTATGGAGCAAACAAATTATCAGGTTTAAGAACTTCTGCTCACTATCATGGCGAAAGAAGAACGAGATACTCAATGATGAATAGAGGAATAGCAAGACACCAAAGATTGCATGGTAAAACAGTTCCTTCTCTTTTTTGGCAAGCGAGAATTGCACCTCAAACTAAAGGAGGTAGACCAGCACATCCTCCTGTTGTTGAAAAAATATGGTATCAAAAAATCAATAAAAAAGAAAAAAGAAAAGCAATTTTATCAGCAATTTCTGCAACAGCTATTTTGGATTTTGTTAAGAATAGACATAGAATAGATGGAATAAAAGAGGTTCCTATAGTTGTTGAAGACGAATTTGAAAATTTGAGCAAAACAAAAGATGTTATTAAATTTTTAGAAAAAATTGGTTTAAAGGAAGAGCTCGAAAGATTGAAAAAGAAAAAAGTTAGAGCGGGTAAAGGTAAGATGAGAGGTAGAAGATACAAGAAAAAGAAAGGAATTTTGTTTGTTGTTAAAAATGATGTTAATTTAAAAAAAGCAGTTGAGAATATTCCTGGTTGTGAGGTTGTTAGAGTTAAGGATTTGTCTGTTGAAAATTTAGCTCCTGGAGGAAAACCCGGAAGATTAACTGTTTTTACGAGAGGAGCTATTGAAGAATTAAAAAATATTAAGGTGATTTGATGGACCCATATAAAATATTGTTGTATCCATTGGTTACTGAAAAAGCAGTTGGATTGATTGAAAAAGAGAATAAAATAGTTTTTATTGTTAGTAGAAAGGCAAATAAAAAACAAATTAAAGAAGCTTTTGAAAAACTTTTTGAAGTTAAAGTAGAAAAGGTAAATACTTTAATTACAAAAGATGGAAAGAAGAAAGCATTTATAAAGCTAAAACCAGAATTTAAAGCTAGTGATATAGCTGTTAGATTAGGAATATTATAGGGTGATTTTATGGGAAAACGTATAATTGCAAGAGCTAGAGGTAAAGGCGGACCAAGATATAGAGCCCCAAGTCATAGGTATTTATGTAAAGTAGAGTATTACAATGGAAAAGGCGAAGGAGTAGTTGAAGATATTCTAGATGATCCAGGAAGAAGCGCTTTAGTAATGTTAGTTAAGATTGATGGAAAAAGAATATTTCAGATAGCTCATGAAGGAGCATATGTAGGTCAAATTATAAAATATGATGGCGAAATAGCAAATGGTAATGTTGTAGAATTGGGTAAAATACCTGAAGGAACTAAAGTATTTGGAATTGAAAGTTATCCAGGCTCTGGACCAAAGTTTTGTAGGTCTAGTGGAAGCTTTGCTATAGTTGTTGGTAAAAGTGAAAATAAAGTTACTATACAGTTTCCTTCAGGAAAACAAAAAACATTAGATGCAAGATGTAGAGCAACTATAGGAATACCATCAAATGCTGGAAGAGATGAAAAACCTTGGGTTAAAGCTGGAAAGAAATATATCGCTCTACATGCAAGAGGTAAGCTATTTCCAAGAACTGCAGCAGTAGTAATGAATCCTGTAGATCATCCATGGGGTGGTAAGAGAAAAAGACCAAGACCTAGTAAAACAGTTAGTAGACATGCTCCACCAGGTGCTAAAGTTGGAAGTATTTCTCCAAAAAGTAAAAAGAAATGAAAGTAAGAGAGGAGGACTATTTAAAAAAAGATTGTTATTTGTCGTTAATAGTTAAAAAATTGATTACTAATTCATATTATTAGATTTTGAAGGGTCCGTAGTCTAACGGTTAGGACGCCGCCCTTACAAGGCGGAGGAGGCGGTTCAATTCCGCCCGGACCCATTATTCAAAAATTATCTCACTTTTTTCTATTTTCGCCGTTACTGGTGGAGATGTACAATTTGTATAAATTAGAATAAATTGGATGTTTGAGTTTGTAGAAATGTTAAAAAAGTTCAATGTTCCTGGATTTAAGCTAGGTATTATATTTTGCAAATCTTCTGATGTTCCGTTATCGTAAATTATTTGGAAATTTACTTTCAAAGGCACATTTCCAGTATTAATTACATATCCTGATAAATATCCATTCTTATATTTTACATTTCCATATGTGTTAATTCCAGCATATGAACATAATAATTGTGTTTCTGATTGTTGTTGAATGGTTTGGCTCGAAGTTTTTGTAAATCCAGAACTCCATGTAATTATAATTGCAGCTATAGCAATTGTAAAGCCAATTAGAAGAACTTCTGCTATGAAGGGGCTTATTCCTTTCATGCCTTAACCTCAAGTGTTACGCCAGGACAATCTGTATAAACTATATATTTTATAAAGCCTGGCTCAATTCCATCTAAGAGAAAAGTTACTGAAGTTCCGGGTTGAGAAATAGCATCTATTGTCTTAGTTATAGAGTTGGTTGAATAAAAAAAGGTTGCATTTGTAAGTCTTAATCTTGCGGGCCCGAGATTATAAATACTTATAAAAAAAGTTTTAGCAGTTTCATTATAAAAAGAAAAATCTACCTTTAAGCTACCAACAGCTGTAGAGCATCTTTTGAATTGTTCTGTTTCTTCTTCACTTGGTAAGCCAGTTCTCACAAAACTAGAGCCCCAAAAAGCTAATATACCAGCTAGAGTCATAGTTACGGCAATTAACAATACAGTAGCAACTAAAGGGCTAATACCCTTTTTCATAAATTTTTTTGTACTTTATATAATAAAAATTTAAAATCTATTAAGATATTTTAGCCTTAAATTTAAAATCTCGAGATATTTTAATTCTTTTACATACAAGTATTCTTCTAAAATTTCAAATGTTCTCCCTAGTTTTTCTTTAGCGTCCAATTTACTTTCCTTAATTTTTACATATTCTTTCACTAATTCAAAATTCCTTGGAATAAAGAAAGATTTTGCGATGGGAATACTGTTATTATTTTCAGCTATTTTATCTATCTCTCTTAAAACTGCATACAAATGTTTACATGCAATATAATTATTGTAATATTTTGAAAATGGACATTCATGAGAATAAGATGCTGGATATAGATATCCTCTATTCGGTATGTAGGAATATTTTATTTTAAAGCTATATTTTTCTTCTTTTCCAGATGTATAAACTGTGAAATCAAAAATAACATAATCTATTTTTCTACCTAAAAGATTAACTATAGAATACAGAAAATCTTCGGAAATATTAAGGACTGCATTCACATACGGTTTGTCACATACGGCATCTAAAAATTTTCTCGGATCAAATTTTTGATTTATATAAATTCTATACTTTTCTGAAAATTCTTCTTGTTTTAAGTATAAGTAGTCTAAGTATTCTTTCAAGTTCGCTCTCGGCATATGAAAATTCTTATAGAAAACTATTTATTGTTAGTGTTTTGGGCCTGGCGGGATTCGAACCCGCGACCAACCGGTTAAGAGCCGGCTGCTCTACCATGCTGAGCTACAGGCCCATTCAATATATTTTAGAAAAATATCTAAAAAAAGTTATGAGATTGAAAGAAAGATACTATCTAATTAAGCGTTTAGCTGATTTAATTGAAGAAATGAATAAAGATTTAGATTTTGTTATAGTTGAAGGTAAGAAAGATAAAAAAGTGCTTTCTATTTTAGGATTTAAGAAAAAAATAATATTAGTAAATTCAAAAATATTACCTAATGGAAAATTTACTATTCTAACAGATTTTGATAGAGAAGGAAAAAGATTTGAAAAGATTCTGATAAAAAAATATGGTGAAAAAAATTTTGTAAAAATATATAGAAAAAAATTTTATGAATTATTAGAAGAATATAAGATTAAAGAAATTGGAGATTTAGAAAATTCTATAAAAAAAGTTTCTAATCTATTTTAAATCTAGTTATAGCTCCTATTCCTCCCATATTTTTAAACTGTTTACCTTCTTCCGTATCTTCTGAAACAATATAAACTTTAGCTCCAGAGGCTTCAGCTTTTTCTATAATTTCTTCATTAATTTCTTTTTCATATTCTTTTTTCATTTCTTCTCCACAAATTTCACAAATAAGAGTATCATTCTTTTTAACATATTTTTCAATTGTATGCTCATTTTTACATTTAAAACTAGCTTTTACATAATCTAATTCTTCTAAAATAATAAGCTCCTCAACAGCATTATATTCTAATGCTTTTAGCACTTTATCTAAACCAATAACAACATTTTCTCCTTTTTTTAATGCCAAAAAGAATTTATTCAAAATTGTTTTTTCCTTAAATATTTCTGCTTGTTGTAGTAAATCTTCACTTCTTTTTACCAATTCTTCCAAACCATATTCATCTGTATAACCGACATCTTTTACTCCAAGAACTTTATTTTTTATTTGATAATGTAGGTAATCCTCTTCTTTTAGTCTTTCTTTAATTGGACCTGGACCCCCTATTAGTACTCCTAAAACATTTTCTTCTAAAAAAATTGAAGAAGCAATTTCTCCAACTTTAGTTAAAAATTCATTAATTGCATCTTCTCTTAGCCTATCATATCTTCCTTGAGAATTATGAACTAAAAGATAATTTGCAAAATAATTTCCAAATGGTTCTATTTCCAAATCATAAAAGAAAACTGAAGCTTCAATTTCACTTTCACTTATGTTTTTAATTTTCTTTTCAACTACTTTATTTCCATCAAGAACAAAAACGACATCTCCTTTATTTAAATCTTCCACTCTTTTTTCTTTAATTTCTCCATTTTCTTTTACAAAAACAATGTGGTCATAGCTTGCAATTACACTATCTTTTTCAAAGAAAATTTTTCTAGCTTTATCAACATGTCTTTTAAATATTTCTTTAACTTTCCCAATTTTAATAGAATTTTCTATGAAGTCAAAACAAATAATTTCATCACCTTTTTTAATTTTGTTTATTGGAATCTTTTGATAAGAAGAATTTATTATTTCTGTTGATCTATGTAAACACATACCACCTTTAACAGTTTTACTTGGGACTGTTGATTCTAATCTCTTTCTAACAATAATCTTTTTACCTTTTAAAACTCCTATAGTAGCTTCTTTTGCATCTAAAACTATTAATCCATAAACATCTTTTTCTTTAACCATATCTTTTAAAGGGTCTAAAACAAAAACTTGGTCACACCAATATATTTTTGTTTCAAGTTTTTCTGGAGGTTCTATAGACCAAAGTTTTATATCTTCTTTTCCTTCTACTGGAGATACATTTCCAGCAAATACTACTAATCCATTAGGTGGAGTTTGTTTGAATAATCTTAAATGTTGGATTATTTTTTCTAAGGCAGAAACAACATTTTTTCTCGTAGTTTTACTTTTTATGTTTTCTGCTGTAGACCTTTCTTCAATAAGTTGATTTATTACTTCTACTAGATTATAGCCTGCAGGAATATAAACTGAAACCAATTCAGTATGTCTTCCTTTAATTTTTTCCAATTCTTTAATTAATTTTTTAAGCTTAATAGAATTTTCGCTAAATTATCTTCACCCTAAAGTATCTATTCTCTTATTATTTCAACAAAAGAAGGAGCAAGTATTAAATAGCCATCTTGAGTTCCAACTATATCTATTCTGTTTTGTTTGCAGTTTCTTTTTAGTTTTTCCAATAAAGTTTGCATATAGCCAAAATCCTTTTTTTGTAATTCTTGAGTTTTAACAATAACTATCATTTGTCTTGCTAATCTTATTATCTTATCTACGTCTTCACTTTTACTCAATCTTTCTATTTTTATTTTTAATTTTTCTTCTTCCTTTATCACTTCTTCAGGTACTATTTCTATTTCTTCTCTTTCTTCATTTTTGAAAGGAAAAAAATCTCTAAACGCCATGCATATTTTTTGTTTCCAAATATTTAAATGCTTATCTTCAAAATAGAATATGGAAATTTTTGGACTAAAAATCCTTTGGTTAGGTCATGCATGTTTTAAAATAGAAAGCAAGGTTACAGTTTATTTCGATCCTTTTCAAATAAAATTCCCAAAAGAAAAAGATGGAGATATAGTTTTAGTAACTCATGACCATTTTGATCATTGTAGTATTGATGATATAAAAAAGATTGTTCATCAACAATCTGTTATAATTGCAGCTAAAATGTGTAAAGGAAAAATAGATAATTTGAAAGGGAGTGTAAATAGTATAATGTATTTTGAGCCAGGTGATAGTATTAATGTTAATGATGTTTTAATAAAAGCTGTGCCTTCTTATAATATTAATAAATTTAGATCCCCAGGTCAAGTTTTTCATCCAAAAGAATCTAAATATTTGGGATTTATAGTTGACTTTAATGGAATAAAAGTTTATCATGCTGGAGATACTGATGTTATAAAAGAAATGGGTGAATTGGGTAAAATAGATATAGCTTTGTTACCAGTAAGTGGAGTATATGTAATGAGTGTAGAAGAGGCTGTAGAAGCAGTAAAAATAATAAAACCAAAAATAGCAATACCTATGCATTATGGATCTATAGTTGGTAGTGAAAAGGATGCAGAAAAATTCAAAAACCTAGCTTCTGAATTTACAAGAGTAGAAATATTAAAAAAAGAATAAAAAAGAAATTTTTGGTTTATACATCCGCAGCTCTTAAAGTTTTTCTTCCATTTGCTTCTGCTCTTTTAACAGCCTCTTTAACCATTGCTTCAACTTTCTTGTTTAGTGCATCAAAGAATTCATCTGATATTCTTACATCTCCAACTACTTCTCTTACTGCAGACTTAACTACTAGATTAACTTCCTTAGCCATCAATCCCACCTAATTTTAATTTGTTTGCAATATTTAAAAATAGATTTTTAAGCTAGGAAATTTCTTCAAAATTTAGTTTTAAATTCCTTGCTATAGAATAGGCTTTTTCTAATTCATCTTTTCTCAACCTTCTTGAAATTTCTTTAAATTTTTCTTCTTTCAATACCAAATATTCTGGCCTATACTGCTTCATTACATTTACTAAAGAATTTTTACAATTTTCGGAAATCCAAGTTAAAACTTTATTAGTACAACATTCAATATGATTTGGTAAAACAAGATGCCTTATAATAATTGGATCTTCATTTTCATACATCATTTTAATATTCCTACTTACAATTTCAAAGTAATTTTCAACTAAAGATAACCTTTTAGCACATTCATTATTTCCATATTTAAAGTCAGGAAGCCAAATATCAACTAAGTCTAAAAGAATTTTCATAGTTTCTATAGAAGCATAGGCATTACTATTCCATAGTATTGGTACATTAATATCTAGAAATTTCAAAGATTCAACTATAGTATGTAAATGTTGATCAGGATTTCCACCAACAAAATTTATATTCCTTGCTCCTTCTTCTCTCAACCTTCTTTCAATTATTGATAGTTTTTTTGAATCTACAATAAATCCATTTTCACTAAATTGACTTATTTCCCAATTTTGACAATATGCACACTTAAAATTACATCCACAAAAAAATATTGTTCCACTAGGTATCAAAGGAGTTTCTTCGCCTAAATGTAAAAAATAGGAAGAAACGTATGTTTTATTAAGAAGGTTGCAAAAACCTCTTTTTTCAAACCTATTCACTAAACATCTTCTTTCACACATTCTGCATGGGTTTAAAAGTCTTTTACTTATTTCTATTTTTAATTCTAAAAAGTTACATCCTTTTTTTGAAGTTTGTGAAAATTCTTTTAGTTCAATTTTACTTTCTTTTATATCTTTTAAGATTTTTTTAAATTCTTTTGAATGCTTTTCATGCAATTTCCACAACTCTTTTTCTTCCAAATTTTTTATTTCTTCTTCACTAACTTCAACATAAATATTTTTACAAATTAAAAATTTTGCAGGCTTTATGTTTTTATCAACTAAGTAATACCAACTTAATATTTCATCCATTTCCATATTATTTTTTAAAAGTCCATTCTTTTTCTTTTACCCCAGCCCTTTTGTTTTCAACTCGAGCTAATACAAACAAAAGGTCTGAAAGTCTGTTAAAGAATGGAATTAAATCTTTAACGTTAGCTTCAACACAAGCTCTTTCAACTCTTCTACAAATAGCTCTAGCTACTTGTAAAGCAGAAGAAGATTGAGTGCCAGTGGGATAAATAAAATGTTTTAAGGGTTCCAACTCATTTTCATATTTTTTTATTTCTTCTTCAATAAAGGTTGTATTTTCTTTTCCAAATTCAATATTTTCTCCAAAAAGTTTAGCTCCAATAATAAAAATTTTGTTTTGTATTTCTTCCAAAGTTTTATCTATATCTTCATTTTTTGTTAGAGATCTACAAAATCCAAGATAACTATTTAGCTCATCTATTTCACCAATAAGTTTTATTATTGGGGCATTCTTTTCTATTTTTGTTCCTTTAAAACAAGTAAATCCCTCATCCCCACTTCCAATGTTAGGCTTCATAATTTTATTAAATTTTTTATATTTAAGATATTAAGCAAGCACTCCATCCACAGTTTAAACAACTAACACAACCCGCCTGATAAATTAATTTTTCAGAGCCACAACTTGGACATTTTTCAATTTTTCCATTATGATTATTAATTTTTAAATTGTTTGAATTAATTTCTTTAATCATTTTAGGTTCTTCAAGTCCAAATTTCTTTAAAATTTTTAAAGTATCGTTTTTTATAAGTTTCATATATTCTTTAATTCTATTTTCTTCTATACTTCCTTTAACATATAAAACTTGTTTTGATTTACTACCTTCTCTATATATTGTTATTCCTTTACAGCCCAAATGATAAGCAGCTATATAGGCTTGTAAAACATCTTCAACGCTTGCAAAAGAAGGCATATTTATAGTTTTACTAATAGAAGTTGTAATCCATAGTTGCGCTGCGGCTTGTGCTCTAACATGATCCCACCAAGGAATATCTAAGGCTGTAACAAATATTCTTCTCATTTCTTCAGGTATTTCCTCTATACCTTGAACACTTCCAGCATTATCTGCAACCTTTTTCAACAATTCTTCTGAATACATTCCAGCTTGTTTTAACTGTCTTTCAAATTCTATATCTGTATAGAAAAAGCTACCAACGGTAACTCTTTTTTCAAAGACTAAAGAAAATTGTGGTTCTATACCACTAGAAACATCAAAAAACATGGAAATAGAACCAGTTGGAGCTATTGAAGTTACTTCGACATTTCTAATTCCATGCTTTATTATTTCTTGTTGTAGTTCTTCCCAATCTAAGCTCCATATCTGAGGATGGTAAAATCCTTCAATTGGCATTTCTCCTTTTTTATAAGATGTTTTATCATAATAAGGAAAAACTCCCCTTTCTTTAGCTCTTTCTACAGAAGCTTTCATTGCATAGTATGTTAAAAATTCAGATACCTTTTCTATAAATTTGAATCCTTCTTCAGAGCTATATGGGATTTTTAAGGCAAACATTGCATCTGCTAAGCCCATATATCCTAAACCAATTCTTCTAACAGCTTTGCTAGCTTTATCAATTTTTTCTATTGGATATTTATTTACATCGATAATATTATCTAAAAATCTATATGCAATTTCAATAGTTTTTCTATAATCTTCCCAATCGAAATATACCTCTCCTTTTTCATCAAATTTAATAAAAGCATAAAGATTTATAGATCCTAAATTACAAGACTCATATTCATATAAAGGCTGCTCACCACAAGGATTAGTTGCTCTTATCAATCCTCTAAATTCTTTTTGAATATTCCTTCTATTAATATTGTCTAAAAATAGAACACCAGGGTCTGCGGTTTTCCATGCCATTGTTGCTATCTCATTGAGTAAAAATTTTGGGTCTATATAGTTAACAACCTTCCCATTTCTTGGATTTATTAAAGCATATTTTTCACCTTTTTTATATGCTTCCCAGAATTTTTCATCAAGCATAACAGAAATGTTGAAATTTTCAAATTCTCCTTCTTTTTCCTTAGCATGAATAAATTTTAAAATATCAGGATGCCAGCTTTCTAGAATCCCCATATTTGCTCCTCTTCTTTTTCCACCTTGTTTAACAACTTCAGTTACAACATCTATGATTTTCATGAAACTTACAGGACCACTTGCAACTCCTGTAGTACTAGCAACTATATCTCCTTCTGGTCTTAGTTTAGAATAATTTATTCCAACACCACCACCAGATTTAAATATCAATGCACACTCTTTAGCAGCATCCATTATACTTTCCATGTTATCTTCAATTCCAACAACAAAACAAGCTGATAATTGACCTAACCTGGCTCCAGCATTAAATAATGTTGGAGAATTAGGTAGAAATCTTTTACTTACCATTAAATCAAAGTATTCTTTAAAGTTATGGTAATATTCATTAAACTCACCATTTTTTAACATTTCCAAAAATTTAGACCAACTCACTTTCATTTTACCTTCAGAATT
>JAVZSS010000017.1:0-14245 GCA_044343155.1 Candidatus Aenigmatarchaeota archaeon | reverse complement strand
ATCGCTTTCTTTAAATGGTTTATCTGAAAAAAACTCCATATCCAAAAATAGAAACAATATGTTTTTTTAATCCAGTTTTTTTTACGTATTTTTTTAAAAAATTCTTAAAAAGCTCCACATCTTTCATAACTTGTATTATTATGGTGAAATTTTATGTTATTTAAATAAGATTGTTTTCCTTTGTATTAGCTATAAAGTTAAAAATAGGTATTATAAGAATCTCAAAGGAGAATTCTGATTTTTGAATTTTGTAATATGTAAAAAATACAGTGGATTATAACAAAAAATTAGTTTACTCGAATTTTTTAAGATAATATTGGATAAAAAGGCGTTGATTCCTTCGGGTGACAAGCTATATTTAAAGTTAGAAATTTCTTATTTTTTTATAATGAAAAAAGATGTGAAAGTTTTATATGTGACTTGGAATAAGTTTCATAACTCTATTGTAGATATTGCTCACAAAATAAAAAGAGATAGATTTAACCCAGACATAGTCTATGGAATTTTAAAAGGTGGAATTATACCAGCTAGGTTATTGGCTGACGTAATAAATGTTGAAAATATTGGATTTATAGGAATTAAATTCTATAAAAAGATCGGGATAAGTGAAACTAGACCTAAAATCTTTTTACCTCCCACTTCTTCTGTTAAAAATTTAAAAGTTCTGTTGGTAGATGATGTTGCAGATAGTGGGAAAACTTTGGAGGTAGCTTTGAAGAAATTAAAGAAATTTAAACCTAAAGAAGTAAAGACTGCCGTTATTTATTTAAAACCTTGGTGTTCCTTTTTACCTGACTACTATTATAAAATAACTAATAAATGGGTTGTTTTTCCTTGGGAAATAAGTGAAGTGTTAAGAGAGAATGTAAATGTTGCCGAAGTTAAAAAAATCATTAAATTTGCTAAAAAGTTAGGGATCATTTAGGTTTATCAGAGTTTTTATCAACCTATTTTTAGAATATATTTGGATATTGAAAGCTAAAAAGACTTATTTTAATGTGAAAAATATAGTTTTTAAATGAAAGTTAGAGTTGCAGTAGCGCAAATGAAAATTGAAAGAGATATTTTAAAGAATCTTAAAAAAGTCGAGAAGTTTTTAAGAGAAGCAAAAAAGTTTAAAGCAGATATAATAGTTTTTCCAGAATATTTTCTCGAACCAACTTTATCTAAAAGTTTAAGGTTTAGAGTAGCTGGGCTAATAAAAGATGTACAACAACTTGCTAAAAAATATTCTATTTTTATTGTTGGTTCTAATCCAGAATTTGAAAAAGGAAAATGGTATAATACTGCTTATTTAATTTCTAATAAGGGAAAAATTATAGGAAAACATAGAAAAATATTTCTAATGCCTAAAGAATTGGAATTGGGTTTTTCAAGAGGAATTAAGATTAGAGTTTTTAAAACAAGATTTGGAAAAGTTGCAATTCCAGTTTGTTGGGATGCATTTAATCCTTATTCTCCAGAGTTAATGAGAAAATTTAAAATAATGGGTGCTGACTTTGTTTTTATACCATCTTATTCTTTAAAGTTTAAAGAATCATCTCCAATTAATGTTAAAAATTGGTTATATTCCCATTGCACATGGAATGATTTTTACATAGTTTTATCATCGAATGTTGGAAAACCGATACCAATTAAATCCTTTGGTCATAGTTTAATTATTTGTCCTGAAAGAGGTATTTTAAAGGAGGGTAGTGAAAATAAGGAAGAATTATTAATTGAAGACTTAGATACAAAAATATTAAGAAGAGCTGAAAAGTTTGATAGACAATTTGTAAATGCATATGTGGAAGCAGCAAAAGAAATGAAAATGATTAAATAATTTACTTCTTTTCCATTAAGAATAGGCTATAATCTTCAAGGATTTTCCATTCTTTAATTACTTTATATTCCTCATTAAATATTTGTAAGTAAAATTGGTCTGCAAAAATCAACTTCGGCTTATATTCTTTTATATCTTTTAGGATCTTTTCTATTCCTACAAAATTTACAAACTTTAAATCGCAATCAAAGTAATTATTAACAATTTTTCTGTTTGTTACAAAAGATATATAATTTGTAGGAATTGAAGTACCAAAAATTAAATCATCTGATTGAGTATTTTTTAGTGTATAATTTGTTAGTTCTTCAAAAATTAAATTTTTGTTTTTATTAAAGTAAAAATCTAGGCTTTGAAAGTTAGAAAAAATAGATGAAATTAAAATGAAAAGAAAGAAAAATCTGATGAAGATTTGTTTTGCTGAAGCGATTGTGAATCCAAATGAAATAAAAACAAGTGGTAATGAAAAGGCAAAATAGTGATAAAATGGTTGTTTAAGAATAATTAACAATATAGAGTCATAGAAAATTGGATATAAAGAAAAAAGTAATATTTTGTGGTTTTTTTCTAGATAGTTATAGAAGAAAGAAGTTATAGAAATAAAAATGGTAAAAAAACCTAATAGAAAATATTGCTCTTTAGTTTTTTCAAAATTAAATTCTAAGTTTGCTCTAAGGTGGTAAAAAATTGTATAAGTTAAGAAATTTTTTCCAAAGGTAGAATAGAAAAAAATTGAAAATAGAAGAATCGATAAAAAAGTGGAGAGAAGAAAATTACGAAAATTTTTTCTAGATTCTTTAAATGCATAGACAATTAAAAAAGGGGTTAGAAGAAGAACTAAGTAACGAGTAAAAATAGAAAAAGAGAGAAATACGGCAGATAAAATAAATCTTTTCTTTAAAAGGAGGTAAAAAGATAATAAGAAAAAGAATAGGGCTTCAAAAGTACCAATTGCTAGATTCCCGAAAATTAGAAATCCTGGAAAAAATAAGAAGGAGAAAAATGTTATTAAAGCGGCCTCTTTTTTAAATATTTTTTGAGAAATCAGATAAGTTAAAACAAGGCACGAAAATCCTATTAATGAAATAAAAATTTTAACTAATAAAAAGTTTTCAAAAAATGTAAGAGGTGCAAGTAAAAAAAGCTGAAGAGGAGGATGAGCATAGAAAAAATCTTTATATGGTATTAAACCTTTTCTAATTGCTTTTGCCATATTTATGTAGATTGTTTCATCTGAAAATACTGGAGTAAAAGATACTGCTCTAAAAATTAAAAAGATGGCTAATGAAAGAGAAATAGCAACAAAAGGCCGTTTTTTTAAAAATTTGAATGGTTTTATTTTCATATAAAGCTTTTTTATTTGTTAATTATAATATTTTTATATTTAAATCGATAAAATAGCATAATGGTAGAAAGGTTTTCGGCCAGAAGGCAATCTGAATCATTATATGATATTGTTTCGGAGTTATTAGAAAAAGAAGAAGTAAGAAAATTGCTTTCTCAACTAGAAGATGCAGCAAAAGAAGGGCTGTTGAATAGTTTGAATGATTTAAATAAAAAAATAAATGATTACTTAAGTAAAAAATTGGGCGAGGCCGCCGGCCTTTATTCTGAAATAGGTTGGAAAATATTTTTAAGAGGAAGTGTACCAATAGAGGAGGTCTTAAGTACACTCGATGAAAGAATAAACGATTACCAAAGTAAGCTAAGAGAAAAAGCAAACATGATATCGAGCCTAGAAAAAGAATTTAATAAGAAAATGAATGAATTGTCAGAACAACTCTACGAGGTAGAAAATGAAAAATATGAATGGAATCAAAGCGCACTTACCTTGGATAAGATAATTCGGCAAGGGTTAAGATCTACTGAAGAGCGAGAGTGGGCAGAAAAGGAAACTAGGAATTTAGAGCAAAGATATAATGAGATTAGGAAAAAAGAAGAAGAAATACAAGAAAAAATACGTGAAATACTATTCAATTCGCTAGTCACTATGGTACAGCAAAAAGCTGAAGAAAGGTATCTTGAAAAAAATCTTAACGATCTTATAATATTACGTGATTATCTCCAACAGCTGAAGAAAAAGCAGAATATTGATAAGTTAACTACAAATGAGTGGATGAAAGTGGGAGCATATGTTCTGGCATATAAAGTTGGGCAACAGTTGGGAGAAGAGGCTAAAAATCGGTTGAGTTCTTATGGTCGAGAAGAAACCTATGGAAGAGGAAAACGAAATTACTTATTATTAATAATTGTTGGTCTAGCTAGTTCTTTAGCAACTTTACATTTTGTGGATTTTTCAATGAAAGGCATGTTTTTAATACAGCCACATGTTTCAATAGCCTACTTAATTTTATCCTCCATTCTTCTAGCTACTTTGTTATACTTAATTTTTAAGAAAAAATAAAGCTTATATTTCCAAGCGCTTAAATAATATATGCCTGAAGAATATTCACGTAAGCAACTTGTTCAACGATTATTTTCTGCTTTTGAAGAAGTAATGGGAGACTTTGGAAAAAATCTTCTTATTGATGCATTCAGCGGGGCGGAAAGAAAGTGGGAGGATGTGGGGGAGGGAATTAGAAATGATATGAAAAGGAGGTTCGATGAAAAGAGAGTAAATATATTTTATATTATAAGTTATGATGATTTAAGAAAGATAGAAAGCATGTTAGTAGATGAAGCATTAAATAGAATTAATGAGGGAATAAGAGGTTACCAAAGTTCGTTAGATAGAATAAAAAAAGAAATAGAAGAATTAAAGAAGGAGGGAAGAAAGCTAAAAGAGAGATGGGAAGAGTTAGAAAGAAAAAGAGATAGGTTAACAGAAAAGGAGATTGAGGAGAAGAGTAGATTAGAAGCCTATATGACGGGTTGGGCACGACAATTTGCACGGGCAGTTATAGATGAGTATGCGACTCAAAGAGATATAAATGACTTAAGAACAATTTACGGAAAAGTCAAACAATTACGGGATTCTAATGTTCAAAGCATAACTCCATATCAGTTGGACAAAATATTTGAAGATGTAGTTGGATATCCAGCGAAATGGTTTACTTTTCGTCCACTTCCATTTAAAGAAGAAAAAGAGGAAAAAAGAAAATATCACCTATCAGTTTTATTAGTTGGTCTAGCTAGTTCTTTAGCAACTTTACATTTTGTAGATTTTTCAATGAAAGGTATGTTTTTAATACAGCCACATGTTTCAATAGCTTACTTAATTTTATCCTCCATTCTTCTAGCTACGTTGTTATACTTAATTTTTAAGAAAAAATAAAAAGATAACTATTTTTAAACCTAATGTCAAAATATAAGTTTATGACCAAGCCAACAGGACCTACAAATCCAAAGTTAAAAGAATTGATAGGACTTTTAAAAAAGAAATGGTTAGAAACAAAAAAACCTTTATGGAAAGATTTAGCTGAAAGATTGAGCAAACCTACAAGAAAAAGAGCTGAAGTTAATTTAGGTAAAATAAATAAATACGCTAAAGATGGAGAAATAATTATAGTTCCTGGGGTTGTTTTAAGTGGGGGCGAGTTTGAAAGAAAATTAACAATAGCTGCTTGGAGATTTTCTTCTAAGGCAAAAGAAAAGGCAGAAAAGGCAGGTAGTAAATGTATATCCATAGAAGAGCTAATTAAAGTAAATCCTAAGGGAACTAAAATTAGGATCATGGTGTAAATATGAAAGTTTATGATGCTACTAATCAAATAGCTGGAAGGTTGGCGACAAGAGTAGCTAAAGATATATTAAATGGAGAAACGGTGGTTATAGTTAATGCCGAAAAAGCTGTTTTATCTGGAAAAAAAGAAACAAAATTTAAAGAATATAAGCAAAAAATAGATCGAGGGGATGTTAAGAAGGGTCCATTTTATCCAAAATATCCAGATGCTATTTTAAGAAGAATAGTTAGAGGAATGATACCCTGGCATAAGCCTAAAGGAAGAAAAGCATTTAAAAGACTAAAGGTTTATATTGGCGAGCCAGAAGAATTTAAAAATAAGGAAAAAATAAGATTAGAGGATGCGGATGTTTCAAAACTTAAGTGCGACTATATAACTCTAGAACAATTAAGTTTGATGCTGGGGGCTAAAAAAAGATGGTAAAAAAAGAAAAAATTGTTTTAGAAGTTGGTAAAAGAAGACTTGCTGTAGCCAGGGCTTTAGTAAAAGCTGGTACAGGCAAAGTTTTTATTAATTCTAAGCCTCTAGAGTTTTGGGGTACAGACGTTCTTAGAATGTGGATAAGAGAACCACTAATTCTTGCCGGTGATTCTATAAAAAATATTGATATAGAAGTAAATGTTAAGGGAGGAGGAATTGTTGGACAAGCTGAAGCTATAAGGCAAGCTATAGCTAAAGGGTTAGTTAGCTACCTGAAGGATAAAAAATTGAAAGAAAAATTTATGAAATACGATAGAAATTTGTTGGTATATGATCCTAGGAGGAACGAGCCCCATCATTCTAGTGGAAGAGGAGCGAGTAAAAGAGGTTCTAGAAGACATAAGCAACGTTCAAAAAGATAAGTTTCTATTTAAAGTATGAGAAAGACAGAGAGAAAACTTTTTGGAATAGATTTATTTGATGAAAAAGAAGCTGAGTTTTTTGTTATTGGTCTAAAATACACTAAATATTCTGAAAAAATATTAAATGAATTCAGAAAATGGAGTGAATATGTTGAACCATTTGATATAATTGAGGAAAAAAATCTCTCTGAAAATTTAAAAATTTTTGATTTAGGTAATTTGGATTTGGATGGAGCAAAAAACACAGTAAGAAGATTAATAAATGAAGGGAAAATTCCAATAATATTATCTCGTGGTCATTTTCCAACTTTTTTAATTTTGAGCAATATTAAAAACTTTAAACTAATTGTTTTTGATGCACATGCTGACTGTAAGGAAAGATATATTGATGAGATTATAGAATTCGATACAATTTATGAACAAGAGAATAAAATTAAATTCAACGGAGCGACTTGGCTTAGAAGGTTTTTAGAAAAAAATAGAATTGATGTTTTATTAATAGGTGTAAGAAGTTTAGATGAAGATGAATTTAATTTTTTAAAAAGAAGTAATGTATTATATTTTTCTCCCGCTGATTTAGAAAAGGAAGAAACTTTTGAAATTATAAGGAAATTCACAAAACACAATAATTTGTATTTAAGTATTGATGTGGATGTTTTTGATCCAAGTCTTTTTTCTTCAACTGATTATCCAGAGCCAGAAGGAATAAATTTAACTCATTTTAGAAAGATTTTAGATTCCATAGAAGGAAAAATCATAGGAGTAGATTTTTGTTGCTTTAATTTAGAGGGTCTAGTAAAACAATCATATATCTTTGCTTCTAAGTGTTTGTATTTGGTTTTGTATCAAATTTTAAAAAACAAAATATCATTGAGGTAACTCTATAGCTAAAACTTTTGTCTCCCCTTCTTCTAAAGTACAGCCATAAAGCTTATCTGCATGTTTTAACGTTATATCATTATGAGAAATTACTATAAATTGAGTATTTTTAGATTCTTTTTTTAACCATTCTGCAACTTTTAAAGTATTTTCTTTGTCTAGCGCGGCATCAATTTCATCTAATAAATAAAACTCAGATGGAGAAAATCTTTGTAATGCAAAAAGAAAAGCTATTGCCGTTAAAGTTTTTTCACCACCAGAAAGGGCATCAATATTTATTGGTCTTTTTTGAGGAAATGTTGCTTCTATTATAAGTCCAGAATCAAGATTATTTTCATCTTCTAATCTTAAAGAACCCTCTCCATTACACATTTCTTTAAATATTTTACTAAACTCCTCACTAACTTTCTTTAAAGTTGAAAAAAACACTTCTCTTTTTTTACTTTCAATTTCTTCAATCATCTTTAATACAGATTTCTTCTCATCAAGTATCTTATCATATTTGATTTTTAGATCTTCAAATTCTTTTTTAAACTGTTCATATTCTTCTAAAGCCTTAAAATTGACATTTCCTATTTTATTCAATTCTTCTTCAACTTCTTTTATCCTTTTTTCTAACTGTTTTATGTCAAGATCAATTATTTCTCCACCAACATATTTTTCAACTTCTTTTTTAACATTTTCTAATTCTGTTTCTAATTTAGCTTTTTCAATGGCATACTTATTTTGTTCCATTTCTAGATTAATTCTCCTATCTTGCAATTTTCTTCTTAATTCTCTCAATCTCTCAATTTCTCTTTCAGAAGATATTCTTACTTTTTCTAAATCAATTATCTTTTTACTTTCTTCAGAAACTTTAAGTTCTTTTAATCTTTTTTCAATTTCTTCTTCTTCTTTTTTCAAATTTTCTAATTCGGACAAATAATTTATTTTTGCTTGTCTGTATTTCTCTATTTCTTCCTTATCTAATCTTAATGATGAACTCTCTTTAACTAAATATCCTCCAGTCATTGCTCCACTTCTTTCTATTAAATCACCATCCAAAGTAACCATCCTAATTCTTCCTATACCTATATTTTTTGCTACATCTAAGTTTTCTATAATTAGAGTATTTCCAAAAACAAAATCTATTGCTGGTTGAAACTTTCTATCATAAGAAATCAACTTGCTAGCTAAACCTATTACTCCTTCCTTATCTAATAATTCTTTTTCTTTAAATTCTTGAGGTTTTATTTTGTTGAGTGGAATAAATGTCGCCCTTCCAATTTTCTCTCTTTTTAAAAAATCTATACAAGTTATAGCAACATCTTCATTTTCTACAACTATATCATACAAATGTTGAGCTGCTGCAACTTCTATTGCGACTTTGTATGTATCTTCAACTTTAATTAAGTCTGCTATAGTACCATAAACTCCTCTAATTTTTAAATTTAAAATTTCCTTAACAGGTCTACTCATTTCTCTAGTAAATTCTTGTCTTTTTGCTTCAAGCATTTCAAGCTTAGCAATTAAATTTTCCAGTCGCTCAATTTCTTTTTTAGTTACGTCGATTCTTTCTCTTATCAATATCAATCGTGTTCTTAATTTACTTGCTTCATCTTCAATAGCAGCTCTTTTAGAAAATTCTATTATATTTTTAACAATTTCTTTCAACGAATTTTCATATTCGAAAAGTTTTTGCTCCTTTTCTTTTATTTCATTTTCACATTCTTCTATCTTTTTCTTAATTTCTTCTATCTTTTTCTCTATTTCTTTCAATTTTTCTGTAATTATTTCTTCTTTTTTCTTCCAGTAAGAGGTTTTAAGATTTAGCAATTCTTTTTGTAAATTCTGATACTTTAAAACCAAGTTTTTTTCCTCTTCCAATTTTTTAAATATTTCATATTTTTGTGTAACAATTATTTCAACTTCTCTCAATTTTTTATCAACCTCTTCTAAATCTCTTAAGGCCTTTTCTTTTTTATCATTATACTCTGCAATACCAGCAATTTCATCTATAATTTCTCTTCTTTCTTGGGGTGACATTTCAATTACTCTTGTTACATCTCCCTGTTGAATTATATTGTAACCATCTGGCCTTACTTTAATTAGGGAGAGCAATTCCAAAACCTTTTCTCTAGTTGTATTTTTCCCGTTTATTTTATAGACCGTATACCCATTTCTATTAACTTTTCTCGTTATTGATATTTCACTATCTTCAAAAGGGAAAATTTTTTTTGAGTTATCTAGATATAGTGTAACACTTGCATACTCAGCTGGTTTTTTTGTTTCAGTACCCCTAAATATTAATTCTGTCAATCTATCAGCCCTCAAACTCTTAGCTGATATTCTACCCAAAACAAAAGAAACAGCATCAATTATGTTAGATTTTCCACTCCCATTCGGGCCAGTAATTATATTTAAGTTTGGAGAAAAGGGTATTGAAATTTTTCTGTTAAAGCTTTTAAAACCTTGCAATGTAATTCTTGTTATATACGTTCTCATATTATTTTCACTTTTTGTAAAATTTAACTATAAACAATTTATAATAATAAAAAAATATAGATTATGTCTAATGGAGAAGTGAAGCTAAAAGTTGGGGAACTTACTTCAAAAGAAGAAGCAGGTAGAGGTATTGCTAGAATAGATAGTGAAATTATGAAAAAAATAGGAGTTAGAGAAGGAGATATTATCGAATTAGAAGGAACTAAAAAAACTGGTGCTATAGCGAGAAGGGCTTATCCTGCTGATATAGGATTAAATATTATTAGAATAGATGGAATAACAAGAAGAAATGCTGGTGTTGGTGTTGGTGAAAGTGTTATTGTAAGAAAGGCAAATGCAGTTGAAGCAAAAAAAGTTGTTTTAGCACCAGCAGATCCTGGAATAGTTTTAAATTTTAGTCCTCATATGATTAAAGAAAACCTATTTGGTAGACCAGTAAACAAAGGGGATATAGTTGTACCTTCCCCAGCTTATAGAAGAAGAGCAAACACTTTTTTTGAAGAATTTTTTGGAGCAGATTTTGAAGAATTATTTTTCAATCCTTTTCCTTCAGAAGTAAGATTGATAGTTGTAAATACAGACCCAACAAATAAGATTGTTTATATCGGGGAAGCTACAGAAATTGAAGTTTTGAGAAAAATGCCAGAATCTTTGAAAATGGAAGCTAAGGTACCAGTTGTAACTTATGAAGATATAGGTGGTATGAAGCCTGTTGTAGAGAAAGTTAGAGAAATGATTGAATTGCCATTAAGATATCCAGAAATATTTGAAAGACTTGGAATTGAGCCACCAAAGGGAGTTCTTTTATATGGACCCCCAGGAACAGGAAAAACATTACTAGCTAGAGCAGTAGCTAATGAGAGTGGTGCATACTTTATTTCTGTCAATGGACCAGAGTTTTTATCTAAATTTTATGGTGAGTCGGAAAGCAATTTAAGAAAGATTTTTGAAGAGGCAGAAAAAAACGCACCAGCAATTATATTTTTTGATGAGATAGATGCTATAGCACCAAAAAGAGAAGAGGTTACAGGGGAAGTAGAAAGAAGAATAGTTTCTACTTTACTAACTTTGATGGATGGATTAAAAAGCAGAGGAAAAGTAATTGTTATAGCAGCAACTAATAGACCAGATGACATAGATCCTGCTTTAAGAAGACCTGGTAGATTTGATAGAGAAATAGAAGTTCCAGTTCCAGATAGGGATGGTAGATTAGAGATTCTTAAAATTCATACAAGAAATATGCCATTAGCTAAGGATGTTAATTTAGATGAAATAGCAGATAAAACACATGGATATGTTGGTGCAGATTTAATGGCTTTATGTAAGGAGGCAGCGATGAGTGCTTTAAGGAGAGTATTGCCGGAAATTAGAGAAAAATTGAAAGAAGGACAAGAATTATCTAAGGATATTTTAGAAAAACTAGTAGTAACAAAACAAGATTTTGAAAATGCTTTAAGAGTTGTTGAACCTTCTGCAATGAGAGAAGTTTTGGTAGAGGTACCAAAAGTCAAATGGGAAGATATAGGAGATTTGGATGAAGCTAAAAGAATTTTAAAAGAAATGGTTGAATGGCCTTTGAAGTATAGAGATGCTTTTGAAAGAATGGGTATAGAGCCACCAAGAGGAATATTGTTGTATGGTCCTCCAGGAACTGGAAAAACGCTTCTTGCAAAAGCGGTAGCTAATGAGAGTGGTGCTAATTTTATAGCTGTAAAGGGACCAGAATTACTAAGCAAATGGTTTGGTGAAAGTGAGAAAAGAATTAGAGAATTGTTTAGAAGAGCTAAACAGGTTGCACCATGTATAATATTTTTTGATGAGATAGATGCATTAGCGCCAAGAAGGGGTATAGGTATGCATGAAGCCACAGAAAGAATAGTATCTCAGCTGTTAACTGAAATATCTGGAATAGAAGATATAAAGAACATAGTAATTATTGCTGCAACAAACAGGCCAGACTTGGTAGATCCGGCTCTATTAAGACCTGGAAGAATTGAAAAGTTGGTTTATATACCACCTCCAGATGAAAAAGGAAGATTGGAAATATTTAAAATTCATACAAAAAAGATGCCTTTGGCTAAAGATGTTAATTTAGAAGAATTGGCAAAAAGAACTGAGGGCTATTCTGGAGCAGATATAGAGGCGCTATGTAGAGAGGCAGCATTAAACGCCTTAAGAGAAGATATAAACTCAAAAGAAGTTAAGCTAAAACACTTTGAAGAAGCAATGAAAAAAGTAACACCAAGCATTACTAAGGAGATGGTTGAATACTACAAAAGATTTGAGGAAAGAAAGAAAGAAATGAAGGAAGAATCTCAACAAATATATATTGGTTAATCTTTTATATTGTAAAAAGTTTTAAGATATATAAATGACTAAAGTTGTATCTATACTTTCTGGTAAAGGAGGCACAGGCAAAACTACAGTATCAATTAATCTTTCCTTGGCTCTTAAAAAACTTGGCTATAAAGTAATATTATTAGATGGAAATGTAAGCATGCCACATTTATCGACATATCTGGGAATTAATAGCTATAAGTATAGTTTAAATGATTTTTTATCTGGAAAAGATTTTGATAGAGAAGC
Organism: Candidatus Aenigmatarchaeota archaeon; assembly: GCA_044343155.1. Classification (GTDB taxonomy): domain Archaea; phylum Aenigmatarchaeota; class Aenigmatarchaeia; order CG10238-14; family SpSt-28; genus SpSt-28. The sequence goes on along the minus strand of JAVZSS010000017.1, from coordinate 1,952 downwards.
TTTTGTGAATTACAACGGTATTAAAGTTCTTATTTCTAGTCCAAATTTAGAGGATCTTTCTGGAATAGATTTAAAAAGAATGAAAAAAATTGTTGATAATATAAAGAACTTGGAAAAACCAGACTTTATAATAATAGATGGTCCGCCTGGATTAGGTAGAGAAGTTATAAGTGTAATAGAAGTTTCTGATGAAATCATAATAGTTGTTCAACCATTTGAACAACATTATATAGATGCCATCAAAATTAAAGAACTGGCTAGCACATTGGGAAAGAAAAATTTAAAGGTAATATTAAATAACGGTTTTTGGGTATCAGAGAAAAAAATTGAAGAAGTGGAGAAAATTATTAACTTAGAAGTTTTGGGATTCATACCGCATAACAAATCTTTAATGTATTCACTATTAAGCAGGATTCCAATATTTGAAAATAATCCAAATAGTATAGTTTCTGAAATTTTTACTGAAATAGCATGTAAAATAAGTAAAGAAGATTATAAGGAAAGTTTGAAATTAAAATTCTATAAGAAAATGAAAGACCTATTTTCTATGGTATTTATTTAGAAAATTAAAGTGTATTTATGAAAATAGTTAGAAATATAGGAAAAATCCTTTTAGCAATATTGTTTTCTATATTTTTTACATTTACTATAGTTTTGTATATCTTTTTAGATTTGACTTCATATCAAAATTTAAAAAATTTGGCTATTGAAATTTTTTCTAAACAAAAAATGCTTAACTTGACTGAAAATGAAAAAATTGTAGCAATTGAAAATTTGAAAATTTTGTGTGAAAATAAAAGCTTTATTCAAATCAATATGGGAGAAAATATAAAAATAGATTGTAGTAGAGTTAAAACTTTGAATGTAGAAAATTTTGATAGTCAACTTGTGGATATTTATCTAGAAAACTTGTATTATAAAAAATATAACTGTACAATTTTAGATTGTTTTCAAAACAAACAGCTAACTTATTTTTTAAGTTTTCAATTTAGATTGGAAATAGAAAAGTATTTTAAGTATTTAATTATAATTACAATAGTTATCGCATCTTTTTATCTTTTTGTACTAGAAAGTTGGAAAGAAAGAGCACTTCATTTTACTTCAATATTTATAGTTTTTGGATTAACACCTCTAATTTTAGACATATCTTCTTATTATGTTAAGGACGAGATGGCTGCTAATATATTAAACTTATTGAAAGATAGAGTTTATTTCCTTTTTTACTTTTTATACATAGGAATATTTTTGTTAATAATTGTTCTATTATTCGAGTTTAAAAAGCTCTTATATTCAAAGAAGAAATAATTATTATGTTAGTCAAGGATGTAATGAACAAAAATGTAGTAGTAGCAAAACCTATAGTGACTCTAAGGGAAGCATCAAAAGTTATGGGAGAAATGAACATGGGTAGCCTAGTGGTAATGGAAGATGATAAGATTGTTGGAATTATAACTAGTACAGACATATTAAAGGCTATTGGTGATGGAAAAGATCCAGATAAGACCTTAGTTAAAGATGTGATGAGTAAGGATGTAATAACAATTCAGGCTGATGAAGATGTTAGTAAAGCTGTGGAGATTATGGTTCAGCATAAAATTAAAAGATTACCAGTTATGATGAATGATAAGTTAGTTGGAATAATTACAGTAAGCGACATAGCAATAATAGAACCTAAAATAATTTCTAAGTTCGCTTCTTTAATATCTTTAAACGCTTTTAAGTTTAGTGGAGCTTAGTATTTATAATAAAAAACTAGTAACCCTTCACTATCTCTTAAAAAAAGTTTATCTCCCTCTCTATCGAAAATTTGATACTTACTTCTTAAACTATAATCACAATTGCTAGAATTCGTTATACAAATTACCACTTCTTGATAAGGTTTAACATAAAAATTGTTAAAATATAAAGTGTTATGACTTTCATCTTCAATATACCAATTTTTAAAGTTTATT
>JAVZSS010000016.1:0-14796 GCA_044343155.1 Candidatus Aenigmatarchaeota archaeon | reverse complement strand
GCTGCTGGTAAATGGATTTTTGATGTTAGAGAAGTGGTAAAAGAGGGGCAAATAGTTGTTGCAAAAGTTATGAAAATTGAAAAAGAGAATAATTTAGTTCATTTAAGTTTAAAAAGGGTTTCTAAGATTGATGAAAAAGAAAAGTTGAATGAGTTTAGAAAAGAGCAAAGAGGAGAAAAACTTTTGGAATTGGCTTGCAATAAATTAAAAATTCCATTAGAAGAAGGATATAAACAAGTAGGATTTTTACTAGTTAAAAAGTTCGGCTCATTATTTGATGCTTTTACTAAAATGGATAGAGAAAAGTTAGAAAAATTAGGAATTGATAATAAATGGATAGATGCTTTAATTGAAGTAAAGGAAATGAGTATAAAAGAAAAAGAGACAGTTTTAAAATACGAGTTAGAGGTTAAAAGTTTAGAACCAAATGGGATAGAAATAATAAAGGATTTTCTTTTGGATTTGGAGCAAAAATGTGGAGGTAAAATTTATTATATTTCTTCTCCTCTTTATAGATTAGAAATATCTACAAAAGATCCAAAAAAAGATGAAAAGAGAATTTCTAAGATTCTTGAAAAAGCGGGAAATGATAAAATATCTTTTAGTTATAGGAGATTGGAATGAAGATGAGAAAATGTGGAAATTGTGGAAGATATACTTTTAAAGAAATTTGTCCTGTTTGTGGATCAAAAACATTCAATCCAGAACCTCCTAAATATTCACCTACAGATAAATATGGAGAATTTAGAAGAAAGATGATTGAATCTCTAAAAGAAAGTGAAGCTTAAGATTTTTACTCCAATTCAATTTTTATAATTGGCCTTTTGCTTGTTTCATTAAACCCTATATTTTCAATTTTAATTCTGTAGTTTCCTTTTCCAATTTTGAAATTAGAAATTAAATCAACATTGTAAATTGGTAAAATTAAATTAATTTCCTTAGAATCCAAGTTTCCAACTATTATTTCACTAACATAAATTTTTCCATTGGGATTAGAAAAAACAATTTTTGTATTATTAAAGTTATTAACATTTATCATCCCACTATTTTGCAACTTTTTCAATCCTTGCTCATACAAAAATTTAATTTCTTCTTCACTTAAACTTCTATTGTAAATTCTAACTTCATCTATTATGCCGTTAAAATTTTCACCAAGAATTAAGTAACTAATTTCTGATTCTGGTAAATTTAAAATATTTACATCTTTAAGAGAAGAATTAAGATATATTCTAACTTTATCTTTTTCTACATTTATTGTTAAAAATTTTACTCGGGAATCTAAGGATGTAAGAAAGCTGTTTTTTCCTATTCTGTATAATAGAGCATTATTAATTATACCTACATCTATATTTGAAGAAGAAAGAATATTAGAGAAAATATTTAGAATAAAAATATTTTTCTTTCCTCCACCACTAACTAAAAATAAACTTTTGTCTTTACTAAAAATATATGCCCCATATCCTAAATTTAGAAAAGAAAGGTCGATAAATAGTGTCAAATTAAACCATCTATTTAACTTATGATTGTACTTAAATATTTGTGTGTTATTCCCAAAAACTATAGCATAAATTTCCTCATTATAAGAAAAGAGAAGAGAACCCCTTTGGATATTTATTGGAAGATTTTCTAAATATTCCCATTCATTTCTATTTAGATTGTATCTCAAAAAATCTGAAGTTCCGATTCCTCTTAATAGATATAATGAATCATTAAAAAATAACATACTACCACCATCTCTCATTTCTAAAGGTAGCTCTCTTGGATAATACAAATATGAGTCGCTTGATAAATTATAAAACCAGTAAAAATTATAATCTCCTCTAGAAATATACAACAAATTATAATTGGTTAAAAAACTTAAAGAACCGCCGCTTCGTATTTCGAGTGGGGTATATGTGAGTAAACTCCAAGTATTTGATGAAGGATCATACCTATATATTTCTCTTCTATTCCCACCAACTAAAACATAAATATATCTTCCATCGTTCGTCATAGAACCGCCATCATTTACAATATTTGGTACGTCAGGTAAATTCTCCCAACTCATCAATAGTGTATTAAATCTCCAAAACTTCGAGCTTCCATTTCCTTTGGTCACATAAATATATCCATTTAGATACGTGGAGCCGCTTCCTTTACCTACAGTTTCTGGTAAAGGAGTAGTACTTAAATTTAGCCAAGAATCCGAAAATATATCATACAAGTAAAAGTCTCGGCTTTCACCTCTAATGGCAAAGATGTGTGAACCGTTATAAATAATTGAAGATCCTTGTCCCATAGGAGCAGGCAAGTTTTTTAAATTTGTCCAACTATTTGTGGCTATATTGTAAACAGCAAATTCTTGTGAATTTGCCCCTCTTATTGCAAAAATGTGCGTTGTATTATGAGTAAGACCATTAATAGAAAAATAATTTGAATAGCTCCAAGGTAAGTTTGATAATCCGACATATTTTTGTGTAATTGGATCTATTCTAAAAAGATTATTACTTCGTGTTTGGTATATATAATTTCCAACTGCTATAGAAGATCCACCAGAATTATATCCACAACTACCAGAAAAAGTATTAAGAATTCTTTTTTCAGAAATATCGTATATAGCAAAATCTCTGAAGTTTGCTTTGGTCAAAAATATCTTGTTATTTCCAACCGCTCCTATTGGATTATCACCAACCTCAAAATTCCATCCACCTATACTACTACATGCATGGGCCCTTGCAGTATATAGTGTATTATTATAATAAACTAAAAAATGGTATAAAGAAATATGACCTGTCCACCAATCCTGAATTTCATTCCAACTCCAATTAGTTAGATTAAATTCATACAATACAACTGGATAATAACCTCTTATAACGTAAAGTGAGTTTGTATTAGGATTGTATGTAATAGCAGATCCTTCCCTGAAAGTAACTTCTATAACTTTGGGTATATCTTTTTTAATTTGCCATACGCCTGAAGAAATATTGTAAACTGCAAATTTATTATGACCTCCTCCTTTTACATGAAATATTGAATTATTTGCAAAAATTATCCAACCTCCCGGATTAGAAATAAATGGTGCATTGGGCAGGCTGCTCCAACTATTTTTTTGAATATCATAAACTAGAAAGCCACCACCTGTTTGAAACCCCGACTTGTAAAACAAATGAGTATCGTTACATGCAATACTACTTAAATAAAAGTTTAGATTGTTCGCAGAAATCGAAACCCAAGAATTTGTCGATAAATTATAAAAAGCTAACAAACTATTCCAACCACCATTAATAGCAAATACTCTATCTTTACAGTAAATAAGATGTATACCTGATAATCCTCTATCACCTATGTTGAAGGGTGGGTTGGCCAACGAAATCCATAAATTATTATCTGGATTATATACGTAGAAGCTTTTACCAAAACCCAAAAATAGATGAGTATCATTAGCTGTTAATGAAGCGCCTTCACCAATATTAATTGGTAGGTTTGAGAGTTCTTCCCATCTGTCAGCATCAATATCATATCTCAAAAACTTATTGGTATTGTTGCCTAAAATTAAGTAAATTTTGTTATTAAGAAAAGATATTGATCCTCCATCACCAACTTCATAGGGAATATCTTTTAGTACTTCCCATCTATCTTCTAATATATCATAACGTAGAAACTTATTAGTATGGCTTGCGGCAATCATATAGATATATCTATTCTTATCCCATGTCAATATGCTTCCGCCCCAAGCAGGACCTCCGTATAGTGGAGGCAATAGTATATTGGTATAATTTCTTATCCAAAGGTTTATGGATAGATCGTTAGTTACTAAATAGTTAGATAAATTAAATCTAATAGATTCTTTTCCATTTAAAATCAAAGAATATCCAATATCTTCTTCGTTTTTTTTTCTTTCAAATACATCTCTGCTTCCACTCCAAACAAAATGATTATTATTTCCACTATAATCATAAACTATGTTTCCACTACCTTCATCAAATGTTAAATACAAAACTAAATTTTCTGGAGCTGGATCTAAAAATAGTTGACCTAGATTGTTTTCACTTGAAAATCTAGATGAAACAAAAATAGAATTATAACTTCCATTTATTGGAATATAAATTGTTCCATTAATTCCTTCCAATCTATTTTTTATATTCCAATTTCCAGAAATTATTCTATATTTATCTAAATTGTTATTTGCAAAAAAATCATAAAAAATTGTTCCTATGGATAAAAATTTATCTCCAATTTTTCCCAATAAATCAACTTTTTGTGGAGAATTGTAATAAAATACTAAGGAATTTTTTTCTTTATCAAAATAATATTCTCCATCAGAAACTGATAAAGATATAGTTCTTTTAGAGCCAGGAGCTTCATATGAAACGTCTTTAATAGTTGAAGATAACATTTCTAGATTCAAAGATGCTTCATTAATTAAATTAATAGCTCTATTTTTTTCTATAGTTGGTTTTATTACTGTTAAAGCAAGTGTAGTCATAAAAATACTTATTCCTAAAACCATTACAAAACCTACTAGAGGAGATATTCCCTTAATTTTTATCATTTAAATAATTCATAAAAGAAATTATAAAGCATCTTTACAAGATTTTCATTTTTTATGTTTTATTTGTAATAGCTTTGGTTGACTTAAGATTCTACATTTTTTAATAATTTAATGGAAAAATTGTGAAATTTGAGGCTTAAATAAAAGCATATACATAATTTCTACAAAACTAAAAATAAATTCTTAAAACTTATAGGTAAAACTTCTTAATTTATTAAAAAAGTATTTAACTTTTTCCCTCTATTTTTTTATTTATGCCAAATAAATTTACAACACCTAAAGAATTAACCAAAGAACTTTTCCCTTTTAAAGACTATACCCTAGATGATTTTTCAAAAGAACCTTTTGAAAAGAGGCTTGAAATTGTTGCAACTGCTGTAAATCATCCAATAAGGGCAATGGTTTTTTTAGCATTAAAGGAATCAAAAGTTTATACTAGTGGAAGAGAAGTACTAGAAGATTTTCTATTTTACCTTGGAATACCATTAGAGGAGTTTAACAATAATAAAAGTAAGTACAAAAATTTAATGCCAGTCAAGTCTAGTACCTACCAAGCATACATTGATGATAGAATAGAAAATGAAGGTACATTAACAAGAATAAATATGTTTACAAAAATAGCAATAACTCCTGAAGAAATAGGATATGCTATGACTAGTTTTGGAGAAGAAATGAAAGGTTTTGTGGCTTTTATTCTTAAAAATTGTTATGAGCTAGAAATAGATCCATGGAAATTATTGGGTTGCACAATAGCTCAGAAAGGAAAAAGAGCACCGGTAGATTCTATTAAAATCATAGAATGTATTGATAAAGGCTTGAATAATTCTCAAAAAATAGCTGAAAGATGCGGAATATGTGGAAAGCCCCTTCACAATCATCTTAAAAGATTGGAAGATTTAGGAATTGTTAAATATGAGTGCCTTACACCGAGAAGAGGTGAGAGAAAAATTCATGAAATTAATAAAGATAGATTGAAAGAATTTGAGAATAGAATTGATAGTAAAGAATTTAAAAATGAGATAAAAAGAAAATATCCTTACTTTGGTAAGTGGGGTGTTCTCAAAAAAGTTTTGCTTAATCTTTCTTCTAAAGATTATACTTTATGTTTCGAGCTAATAAAGGAAGTAGGTAGTAATAGAGCAACTATTATGAATGTCTTATCAATTTTAAGAAATTATGGAGTAATAGAAGAAAAATATGGAGTAGGAATGCTTTCTCGTGTTACAAAAGGACCTAAATTTGAAGCTGTTTATAATAAAATAATAGTTCCTATAATTGAAGTTGCTGAAGAGCCTCAAAAAATTAAAGAATATAGAGGAATTGAGTTAACTCAAGAAGAAAAGGAAGGATTGCTTGAGATTTATAGTAAAAGAAAAATAGATTGGGGAGAAAGAACTGATGTTGTTTTAAATCTTTTATCAACCCGTCCAGAAGGAATGCTTCTAGATGAAATTTATAGAGAAACTGGATTTAATAAAGGGACTGCTATTGGAATTTTACGCTGTTTGAAAAAAGGAGGGTATGTCTATTCTGACGAACGTGGAAGATGGTATTATAAAAAACCGCTTATTTAGGTAAAGAATTTAATTCTTTAAATTTTAAGATTATTATTTATAGTCGAGAATGAAATTTAACATTAAAAAATTATTATCAATAAATAGAACCACAGAATTAATTCATTGGTTAATTTAAATCAAATTTTCATTTTTAGGTAAAATGTAGCTCCATTTACATGAACCAAGACACTTTATATTTATGTGTTTTCTAACAAAAAAGAGTTGAAATTGGATTGAATGAAATAATCAACAAAAACAATGAAGGCTTAATTATTAATGAATTCCATTTTTAGACATTCATGACATATTTTATTTAAAAATACAAATTTTATTTAGATAAAAGGAATTCAAAGGTGGGTTAAAATCAGACTAATGTAGGGTTGAAATCTTGGTTGTTCTTTCTTAAATATTAGGTTAAAGCTTTATTTTATTCCTGTCGAAAAAAATTTATACGCCCCTTTATTTAAGATAGAAGAATGTTACCTTATAGATGATTTTTATAGAAAAGATGTTACAAAAGATATTGAATGTTTGATAAAAATATATCCAAAAAAATTAGATCTTCTTTCACTTTTGGGCTCAGATTTAGGAGATGGAAGCTATTCTTTTTCTTCTAAACATGTTTTTTCTTCTAAAAATTCTTTATTTAATAAGGATTTTAATTTATATTCATATCAAAAACTTTCACTCTTTTATTTTAATAATTTTATTTAAAGAGATATGTTTGTTTTAAATACTCTAACATCTTTTGTATAACTACATTGTAAGAGTCTTTAGTTTTCGCACCTGCAGCTCGAGGATTAGGACCACTACTTCCAAAAAGTCTAGCTAAAGGTCTAACATCGTATTCAATAAACAATGCTCAAAAGCTTAACCTACCATTTTTATAAGCAATGTACACAGCTTAGTACGATAAAGAGAAAAGAAATTGTCGAGAGGAGTAAGAAAGTTATCTTTATATCATGTTGCATACTCTGTCAAAGTATTAGAGCAAAGGGAGTTTCAATTAAATTTTCAGCTGTCGTCAATCCTATAATAGAATTCCTTATGAAGAATAATATTAATATCATTCAAATGCCCTGTCCTGAGATGCATCAATATGGTGTTATACGAAAGGTTGCTAGAAAGGACGTTTACGACAATCCTAAGTTCAGAGAAATCTGTAGAAAATATGCAGAAGAGGTAGTAAATACTATGCAAATACTACATGAAGCTGAGTATGAGATTGTAGGGGTTTTAGGAGTCGAAAATTCACCTACTTGTGGAGTCAAATTCACATTTAGGAAAGGAAAAGGACGAGTCTACGAACCTGGAATTTTCATCGAAGAGTTACAAAAGTTATTATCAAGTCGAAAATTAGACAACATACCTTTTCTAGGCATTCAAATATTTAACATACAAAAAAGTATTTTGGATTTGAAAAATTTAATTTACAAACAAACTACCATGAAAGATTTTTATAATGAAAATTCAAGTTGTTAAAGATCTCTCAAGAAAGTTTGTTCGTAAACTTTGAAATAGAGTAATTTCAAACTCTTGGGAACCTTACCAAAGCCCTTGAAATTGACTTACCGTCAATTTTTTTGCTTACTTACTGGAGCTTAGTATTTTTTTAGCTTATTTTTTAGAATAAACTTAGTTTCCCATCGAATTAAAGTTAGAGAAAACGCAAATAACTTATCAGTAATTTTAAAAGAATAACTATCGATCAAAGTTAATACAAGGATAGCTCGCCTTAAATATATAACTAGATTGAAGTTGGGGGTAGAGGTTGAAGTGTCTCTACTCAAGTTTTTAGATGATATATCTTAGATGAGTACTACAAATTAAATAGATTAACTAGAAAATAACATTAGCAATTTACACGATATCCTACATTAAGTTGGATTATTCTTCTCACAGGTCATAACGGTTTCAGCTCTAGTCTGTTTTTAACCTCTTTCTTAATGAAGAAAGTATAACATATCGTAAGAACATTATATTCTGTGCTGAGATCCCAACAATATAGAGTTAAGAGATTGAATTTTGGATAAATTCAAAATAAAAGAGAAAATTATTTTCTTTTACAATTTTGAGAAATCATTCTATAAACTATATAGGAAATTATTATCAAACCCGCAATAGATATTCCAAACTTTAGATATTCTCTGGTGAACATTATTCCAATTATAGCTACAACCATGGTCGCTATTATTATTGTTTTTCCTATCTCTACTATTTCTCTGGTAGAGTCTTTTCTGTTCATAAATTATTATACAATTTAGTTAAATTAAGGTTTTTTTATTTCTCTACGAGTAGATAAAGAAAAAGAAAATTAAGTTAATATTAGATGTTTTCAAAAAATTGTCGGTAGTTAGATTTTTATTCACTTTTTTAAGATTATAAACAATGTTTAAGCTTGAAGTCATTTATATTTGGTTAGAGCTTCAAAATACAATTTTTAAGGTTTGGGAGTTTGGTTCATGTTTTTTATAAATTTTGTTTTTTATTTATTAGCAAAATCAAAGCAATATGTAAATAATTATAAAGTTCGATTGTGAATTTTAGTCTAGGAACTAAGTTTTATGGAAGATTTAACAGAATATAAGATGAGTTAAAAAATATACCTCCAGTAAAAAATTTAAGAAACTAGATAGAATATAAAATTCAAAAAACTGATAATAAACATCATTACTCTTCCTATCATTGTAACAAATAGTAATTTAAGCTTTTCTTTCATAGTTAGGTTATGAGTAAAGGAATTGAAATAAAAAATTTAGTTCTACTAGAATATCCAACAGATTATTTACCTGTCGTAATTAATCCCTCAAGTAAAGGTTATTTACTTTTTCCTGATAGTGTTGACATTTTGTGTGAAAAATTGGGTTATGAGCTTTACTATTTAATACAGGAGAATCCAAATGTAGGAAATAATATAATCCTAATATATAAAAGTCATTTTGACAGTTCTTTCCTAGATATTAGAGTAAAGCTTTTTTTCGTTCCTATTGGGTATAACTCATATGTTCCTTTATTTGAGGTAGAAGAATGTTGTCTTATAGATGATTTTTATAGAGAAGATATTACAAAAGGCATTGAACACCTAATAAAAGTATATCCGAAAAAAATAGATCTATTTTCACTCCTTGGTTTAGATTTCATCGATGAAAACAACTTTCTATTTCCTCGATGTACTACCAAGAATTACTTTAATATCTATCGTAGATCTAACATTTTCTTTTAATAACTTATTTATTAAAACTCTTTTATATACGTTTTAATACTTTTCCTACAATCGTATTAAGGAAATCTTTAGTTTCTGTATATATTTTAGGATTAAGAATATTAACATAAAAAATGTTAAAAGTTTATTTTGTTTACTTTTCCATTTATTTTCTCACCTTTTGGTCGAAAAAGATTATTTTTATACGTATTTGTGTAAATAGTATGAATAGATAAGTTCTTTCTTCTATAGTTCAAAATCCTCTGACTGGGAAGATGAATAAAGAAGAGCAGCGAGTAGCTTTAGTGATTTTTCTCTATTCTCATTATTCTTTTTTATTGTGAAATTTTTTATTTTCTTTTTTGAAATAATATGATAGACACCCCTCCTAGTTTTTAGGTGATTATGAGATGGAATTGAATCATCGATAAGTTCGTTCAATATTGTAAAAGTGAACCCACTTGCTATTTTTCTATTAATAAGATTCATTTCTCTCAGCAATTCAATTATATCGGAACTTTTTATATACGCGTACCGTGAAAGTGTTTTATCAGATAGTTGTTTTACACAAATTCTTATTGCTGATTGTAGTAACGGGTAATAAGGAGCATATATAAAGTATACTCTTCCAGAAGTTACGATTGGTATATATAAGTTTTCAAAACAACCTTCATTTTGTAAAATAGTAAGAAGAGTATGAGGAGATACGTTTATTTCTTTAGCTGCCCTATTTAATGTAAGTATACTAAATGGTCTAGTTTCTTCTAATTCTCTAAAAAACTTTATCCATCTATTCTTTTTTACATCTACTTCATATGTGTGCTTATCTTCTCCTCTAATTGTAATATTTATGTTTTGTTTCTTAGACGTTTGTTGAATTGGTATATTTCTGTTTGAAGAAAGTAATTCATATATGGGAATTTTAAAATACATACTCAAATTTTTATATTCTTCCAGAATTTGGATAAACCTATTATGGTTATAGTTTAGTAAACCAATTCTATCTTTCACGATTTCTAAAGCTTTTTCTTTTCCTAAGGTCAGGCAAAGGTAAAATATATTACTACCAACGGTCTCAAGGGAACTTGTGATACAATATGGATTTTCATTTCCCAACAACTTTTCTATCTCAGCTTTTACTTTAAATAGGCGTACTTCTCTATCTTCTTTTATTTTTTTTATCTCCTCTAATAGTATTTCAATGTTTCTAGATTTTATAGCTTCTTCTAAACTATTTAAAAATCTTATGGCATATTCTCTTGCTTTTACGTCTTCGTAATTACTCATAATAAACTATAAAGGAAATAAGGATTTATACCTAATTCTAACTTTTTGATGAAAAACTTACATAAATTATACCTAGTTAATTGAGAGTTCACGAACTCTTAACAATATATAAAAACTCTTACGATTTAAGAACTTAGATAGTAAAATATTTATTGATTTTAACATTGTAGATTTATCTACTCAATAATAGACAGTTTCAACTAAGGAAACAACTCTATGTCGCGAATTGTTTTTTGGTAAAGTTAGTTTTAGCTTTTATTTTGTTGCGGTTTTAGCATACAAGAAAATTTATTCATTAGCTAGGAACCGCCATGCAAATATTGTTAATACAGTTTATTCTTAAATTACCGGCAAAACCGGTACAAAAATCTTGACGCTGTTTTGATGTATCAATATACTTTTTATTCCCAATAGCACCTTCGCCAGTTTAGCAGTACATTTTTAGTACTTCTCTAGGAGCACATTGCCTGGGGCGGGATTCGAACCCGCGACCTCCGCGTTTCTTATCATTATGTCAAAGCTCATTGAATATGAGCGCGGCGTTTTAACCACTCAACTACCCAGGCAAGACATATTAGATAATTTTCTAGTTTAGTTAAAAAACATATAGCTTACAACTCTAGTATATTTCTTTCTAAGAACTTTTTCTTAAAGAATTTTTAATTTTCTATAAATTTTTTAAACCTTTTTTCAATTATGAATCTTAGACTTAACTAATAAGAAGTACCGAAAAGCTTAAATATTTAAAAATACAATTATCACTTAGAGGTGGTACTATGGAGGAAAGAGATAAATACTTTGAGATGAGACAGCAACTTTACAGGGAAGTAAAAAGTTATAGAGGAAATATAGAAGCATATAAAAGTTGTATAAAAGAGTTAAGAGAATTAGCTGAAGAAGCAAAAAGAACAGAAAGAGATTTTAGGGGACTGCAATATGGAGCGAAAATTTTTGGAGCAATATCACCATTTCCTAAAACTCGAAAATTTATGGAAGAGGCCAGAACACTTTGTGAACATTGGGCAACTAAAGCTCATCAAATTGGTCTAGAATTAGAACTTCTCTCCTATAATCTTGGAGATGATATATCTTCACTTGAAAATAGCAAAAAAATATTGGACGAAGCTGAAGCTCGATATTCAAGCAATCCCTCCCCAGAAAATAAAAAAGAATTAGAGTTTTGGAAATGGATACATAACTCAAGGCTAGAAGCATGTGAAAAGAGTGTTTTTGAAGCAAAACTAAGGGTAAATAATATGAGAAGGGAAATTGAGAGACTTAGAAACGACTATATAGAATGGAGAAATCTTTTAATACGCTGTTTCTTTAGAGGTATCTGTGGGTAAAAAGCTCTAGCGAAGAAAGAAAGTTAAAATCATTCCCTTTTTTTTCTTTTTTTTGTTAAAAATATGTGTAAAATATGGAAAAGTAGGTAAAATAATTTTTTTATTATAAATCATGAGTAAAGAGTTATTAATAGTTTGTTTGAGTTTTTCTTTAATTGGAATTATTTTTCTTTTTTATTTGGTAAAGAATAAAGAAATAGAAAAAATTCCTATAGAAGAAATTGATAATAGTTATTTAGGAAAAACTATAACTACTACAGGAAAAGTTACTTCAATAACTTATAACAAAGGACATATTTTTCTTACTTTATACGATAAAAAATCTATAAACGTTGCAATATTTTCTAATGTTGCTAAATTTCTAGAGAAATATCCTAAAAAAGGTGATAATTTGATAATAACTGGAGTTGTTAGTGAGTATAATGGAAAACTACAAATAATTCCTAGAAAACCTCAAGATGTGGTAATAAAATGAGTTTGAAGATTTTGTTAATTTCTTTTTTAGGAATAATTACTGGCATAATAACTGGTTTTCTTCCAGGTTTAAGTATAAACAATTTAATACCAATCTTTCTATCCATAACTATTTTTTCTAACTTTGAATTATCAATATTTTTAGTATCTTGCTCAATTTCTCAAATACTTTCTCAATTTTTTCCATCAATATTTTTAGGAGCACCAAATGAAAGTAGTTCAATTTCAGTATTGCCCGGTCATAAACTTCTATTAAAAGGAAAAGGTTATGAAGCATATAAGATTTGCTTAGTTTCATGTCTTTTATCACTAATTTTTTCTACAATCCTAATATTTTTAATTCAAAGCTATTTTCAAAAATTTTACTATTTTATTAGAGAATATGTCTTTTATCTAATATTTTTTGTTTCTGTTTATACAATACTAACAGAAAAAACTTTAACTAAAATTTTAAAATCCGTTCTAGTTTTTTCCTTATCAGGATTTTTAGGGTTAATAGTTTTGAATTCTCCATATCCATCATCAAATTTAATGTTCCCTATGCTATCAGGTTTTTTTGGCATTTCTTCTTTAATAGTAAGTTTAAAAGAGAAATCATATTTACCAAAACAAGAAATTAGTGAAAAAATAAATATTGATAAAAAAGAGCTCGTTAAATCATCTTTAATTGGAGCTATTTTTGGATTAATAGTAGGTTTTTTACCAGGAGTTGGAGTAAGCCAAGCAGCTATAATGGCACAAAACATTCTTAATATTTATAATGAAAGAAGCTTTTTAGCCACAATATCTTCTATTAATTTAGCAAACGAAATTTTTTCTTTAAATAGTTTGTATTTGGTTGGAAACCCTAGATCTGGGACTTCCGTAGCATTGCAAAGAATATTAAAAGAAATAGATTATACTACATTTTTAATTTTGATATCAACGATAGTGTTAGTAGTATCTATTTCTATTCCAATTCTTTTAATAGTTTCAAAAAAAGTATACAAGATTCTTCTTAAAGTAAATTACACACTCCTAAATATTTCAATTATATTTTTCATATTTTTGTGCGTTTACTATTTTACAGGGCTTTTTGGAGTTGCTGTTTGTGTAACTTCAACTTCAATAGGATTACTACCAATTCTTCTAAAAGTTAAAAGAAGTCATTGTATGGGGTGTTTATTATTTCCGACCATGCTTTTCTTTTCTGGATATAATTCTGTATTAATAGGTATTTTATTTTAATTCTTATTTCCAATTAAAAAGATGAAGATAGTACCAGATACATCAGCAATAATACACGGAATATTGGTAGAAGAATTAAAGAAAATAAAGAAAAATGTAGAGGTTATAATACCTATTGCTGCTTTAGATGAATTACAAGCTCAGGCATCTAAAGGAAGGGAAGTAGGTTTTATAGGTTTGGAGCAACTTAAAGAGGCTAGAAGAATTTGTAGGTTGAAGAAAATAAAGATAAGATTTGAAGGTGAAAGACCAAGTTTGGAAGATATAAAACTAGCTCACTCGGGAAGAATAGACGCTATAATTAGGGAAGTCGCAAAAAAATACGATGCATATCTTTATACTTGTGATTATGTTCAAGCATTAGTTGCGGAAGCTGTAGGGGTTAAAGTAAAATATTTTCAAATACCAATAAAAACTTCTGGTTTAAAATTTGAAGATTTTTTTACCGAAGACACTATTAGTGTACATTTAAAAGAAAATTGCATTCCTTTGGCTAAAAGAGGTAAACCTGGAAATTTCAAACTAGTTAAAGTTGGTGATAAACCACTAAGTTATGATGATATAAATGAAATAATTAGAGAAATTTCAGAAGCTGCAAGAATTAGTGAGGTTGGAAATGTTGAGATTAATAGAAATGGGGCTTTAGTTATTCAATTGGGAAAGTATAGAATAGCCATAGCCAGACCACCATTTTCAAATTGTTTAGAAGTTACAATAGTTAGGCCAATTGTTAAGTTGAGTTTAGAAGATTACAAACTTTCTGAAAAATTGATAGATAGACTTAAGAGTAAAGCAGAAGGCATAATTATAGCTGGTCCTCCTGGAAGTGGGAAAACAACTTTTGCAGCAAGTTTGGCAGAATTTTATAAGAATTTAGGTAAGGTTGTAAAGACGTTAGAATCTCCTAGAGATATGCAAGTTAGTGAAGAAATAACGCAATACGGTCCTTTAGAAGGAGATTTTGAAAAAAGTGCAGAAATATTACTTTTAGTAAGGCCAGATTATACAATTTTTGATGAAGTAAGAAAAACTAGAGATTTTGAAATATTTGCAGATTTAAGATTAGCTGGAGTAGGAATGGTTGGTGTAGTACATGCTAGCGATCCTATAGATGCTATTCAAAGGTTTATTTCAAGATTAGATATAGGTGTTTTGCCTCATGTTGTGGATACA
>JAVZSS010000015.1:0-14991 GCA_044343155.1 Candidatus Aenigmatarchaeota archaeon | reverse complement strand
AAAATAGACAAAATAAAAGAATGGAATAAGAAAGTTTTTTCAGAAGCTAAAAAAGTTGGTTTGTTAGTTAGTTGGAAAAAAGGGCAAATTAGGAATTGGGAAGAAGTTTATTTAAGATTTAAAGAAAGTGGAAAAGAAGTATATGTTTTGGCTTTTGATGAATTGGAAGAAAAAATGTTAGAAGGTTTAAAATTGGATATTTTAATAAATTTGGCATGTCCAAGAATAGGTATTGATGATATTTCTAGATTTAAAATACCTATTCTAAATTTAGAAGATATTTTTTAAATATCAACTATAACTTGTGCTTTCCACAAATCATTTTTTTCAATTTTAATTTTGTGATAAGTTGCTGCTTTTACCACAGTTCTTGTTTCATGTTTATTTCTATTAATTTTTTCGCCATAGCAAATAGCTTTTAATTTGAAATTTTTTTCATCTACATTTACTTCAAAATCAGAAAACGCAATATTTTCACTATCAACAAAAATTAGTAAATCGTTTAACCAATTAACAAGCAAAGACTCTAAATCATTTCCACTACATTCTAAGCTTCTTTTTTCTATCTTTTCAACCTTAGAAGTATCTATCATAATTTCAAACATTGCTAAAGCAGCATTAGTAAATAATTCATTTAAATCTTTGCCATATGCAATAAAAGCAACATCTCCAGTTGTTATATCTATGAATTCAAACCTTTTCATAAAATTTATTTTTCAAATTAATCTAAATAAATGGTTTCTATTTTTCCCTCTTCTATTTTTAGTATATGAGGTCTACCTCCATAAACTCTAGTTGAGCTTATAGTTATTACTTTATTATTATGCTCATAGACAGGAGAATATAATGCTTTTCTAGGTTCATGACTTCTTACAATTTTTTCAACTCCAAATTTTATGCAAAAATTATTAGTAACATTATAACCAAAAAGTACTCCAGCACCCCTTGGATTGTAAAATTCACCATATTCTTCAATTGGGTCACTCCAAATTAAACACTCTTCAATTCTTTTAGAAGGATACTTTAAATTTTCCAAACTTTTAATTCCTGAAGATATTCCACCATGAACAAAAAACATTTTCATTTTTTCGTTAATTGCACTTAATGGTAAACTATCAAAAAAATTTTTAAGAGTTTTTTCATAATATTCTCTCCAATCACCCCTTTTTAATTCCACTTCTCTAATTAAATCACAAGGATAAAAATTTGGATATCCATATTTGTTATAGTTTTCATGATTACCCTTAAGAGCTAAAATTCTATTTCTGAATTTTTCTCTTATTTTTATTAAATCTTCAATTATTTCAACCCCAGAACTACCTCTATCTGCATAATCTCCTAAATAAATAATTATATAGTCATCTTCTTCTAAAAATTCTTTAGTTTTTAAAAAACTATCGTAATCTCCATGCAAATCTCCTACTACAATAACTTTTTCACTTTCTATAAATGCTAATTTTCCTTCTATACTAATCATGGTTGTATCCTAGTTCTTGTTCTAGGAAACATAGTAACTTCTTGTATATTATTTTTTCCACATATTTTCATTGTTAATCTTTCTAAACCAATACTCCAACCAGCATGAGGAGGAGCTCCATATTTAAAACAATCAATATAGTATCTAAAGTTTTCTGGGTTTAAACCTTTTTCTATAATTCTTTTTTCCAATAATTCTGGTATATGAATTCTTTGTGTTCCAGATGAGATTTCTAAACCATCATAAATTAGGTCAAAAGCCTTA
The DNA here is from genome assembly GCA_044343155.1 of Candidatus Aenigmatarchaeota archaeon. GTDB lineage: Archaea > Aenigmatarchaeota > Aenigmatarchaeia > CG10238-14 > SpSt-28 > SpSt-28. Next base: position 13,250 of record JAVZSS010000015.1, on the reverse strand, counting down.
ACTATTTTTGGATTTTCTTCATAAGGCATAGCGTAAAATGGTTTTAGCTCTTCTGGCCAATCTTTTAATATAAAAGCATTTCCAAAAATTTCAGCTAATTTTTTTTCTTGCTGCTTAGAGAAATCCTCTCCATATTTAATTTCCTCTCCATATTCTCTAAGTTTTTCAACAGCTTTTTCATAAGTTACTTTAGGTAAAGGTAGCTTTGGCATTTCCAAATTTCTATTTAAGACCTTCAATTCTTTCTCACAATTTTCTTTAACTTCTTTTATAATATAAACTAATACATTTTCAAGTTCTCTAATTACATCTTCATCATTAGCAAAAGCCATTTCTATATCCATTTGTCTTATTTCATTTAAATGAGTTGGTTGATCAAATTTTTCTGCTCTAAAAACCGGAACTATCATAAAAACTTTTTCAAATGAAATTGCTCCCATTTGTTTATAGAGTTGGGGAGATTGGGCAAGATATGCTACTTTTTCAAAATATGGAAGAGAAAACAATTCAGCTCCTCCTTCAGTTGCTGTTGAAATTATTATTGGGGGTTGCATTTCTATAAAACCTTTATTTAAAAAATAATTCCTAAATGCTTTAATTATTTCATTCTGTATTCTAAATATTGCCCTTCCTTCTTCCGTTCTAAAATATAGAAATCTCCAATTTAACTTGGTTTCAAGATTAGCTTTAGTTACTTCTCTAGGATCTAAAGGTAATTGAGGACTAGATTTATTAACTACTTTTAGATTTTCAACCTCAACCTCAATTTCAAATTTTTCAGAAAGACTTTTTTTAACTATTCCTTCAACCTCAATAACATCTTCTTGGTGTAGTTGCTTAACCAGATCTAATAAATTTTCATTTTTTATAACTAGTTGGGCATAGCCACTGGAATCCCTAAATATTAAGAAATTTATTTTTCCGAGTAATCTAATGTCGTGAACCCAACCTTTAAGAAAGACTTTTTCTCCAATTTTTTTATTTAATTCATTTGCCAAGCTTCTCATATTAACCAATTAAATTTAATAGTATTGTCCAAATTATAAACCAAAGCCCAAAATAACCAACAGCTGTTTCTGAAAAAAATTTTTCTGGAGTAAAAATTTTCCTAAAAGCTAAATAAAGTCCAAAGTATACAATTAAAGTAGAAACTATTGACATTAGATAGTTGTTTAAGAAGTAAGATATAATACCCATTATTATACTAAAGATATATGTTATTAGAATTGCTACTTTTTCTTCTTTCATTCACCCACCAATAATATTTTTTGTAAAGAAATCTTTTATTTTTTTCTGCCAAGAATCTTGTTCAAGAACTTCTTTCAAAACCCAAGGTTTAACTTTCTTATTTTCTTCTATTAGTTTTCTAGCCACATCTTTTACAGTTTCCCATTTCAATCTTAAATATTTCGGAGGAGAATCTTCATTCAAAAGAACTTTTTCTATAAATTTTATTGTTCTTTCATCATGAGAATATCCAACACCAAAATCAAAATTCACTTCTTTTTTTATTTCTTCTATTTCCCTATCTCTTTCAACCTTAGCTATGATTGAGGCAGCTGAAACAACAGGAATGCTTTCATCCAAATAATTTCTAACAATCAAATTATATTCTTTATCTAAATATGTTTTAATCATATTTTCAAATTTGTTGGAATTTTGTTCAATTGAATCAATATAAATTTTATCAGCTTCTATCATTTTAACTATATTTGCCATTTTCATAGCTTCAATTTGGTCTAGATTTATTTTTTTTGATTGATAGCTAGTTATAATACAAGCGGGAATCTTTATAACAACTATATTTTTTGCTAAACTTTCAATTTCCTTATAAATTTTTTCTCTTTTTTGAGGAGTAAGTTCTTTAGAGTCTCTAACTCCAATTTCTTTTAACTTTTTTTGTTGTGTAGCTTTTATTGCAACACCAGCAATAACCATCGGGCCTATAACTGCCCCTCTTCCAGCTTCATCAATTCCTGCTATTATTTTTGACATATTTCATTAATTGAAAAAATTACATAAATTCTTTATTAGTTTAGTTTATTATATGGTAGCATCAATAATTTAAAGATAAATTTCAAAAATTATGTAAGGTGAAATCATGAAAGACTTTCAAATTAAGATAGAAAATATAGTTGCATCGATTTCACTTGGAGTAAAAATACCTTTAAAAAAACTTTTAGATGAAAATACAGAATATGAACCAGAGCAATTTCCAGGAGCAGTTTATAGAATGAAAGAACCAAGAACAGCAGCACTAATTTTTAGCTCTGGAAAAATTGTTTGTACTGGTTCAAGAAATAAAGCAGAATTAGCAAAAAGTACTGAACAAATATTAAAAAAGATAAGAAAAGTTGGAGTAAAGATCCCTAGAAACTATAAGGTTGAGATTCAAAATATAGTTGCTTCTGCAAAATTGGGAGAAAGCTTAGATTTGGATAAGATTGCTTTTGAGTTAGAAAATACAGAATATGAACCAGAACAATTTCCAGGAGTAGTATATAGAATAGAAGAACCAAAAGTAGCTTTTTTGTTCTTTAGCTCAGGTAAAGTAGTTTGTACAGGAGCAAGGAAGATTGAGGATGTGAATAAAGCTATAGAAATAGCATATAAAAAGTTAAAAGAAATAGGCGCTGTTCACTAAATTTTTCTTTTTTTCCAATTTTTCATAATTATAAAGAATAAAACTTATATAGCCATTCTAAAATTCTCAAATGGAGGAAAGATTTATAGAGAGGTTTTTAGCATTTTTGGAAGAATATTATAAAGAAAAAATTATATTAGCCTCTAATGAAGGGAAACAATCCATAGAAATAGATTTTTCAGAGTTGGAAAAATTTGATATTGAGTTGGCAGAATATCTTCTTGAATATCCTGAAGAAACTTTAAAAAGAATAGAAGAGAGTTTGCATGAAATAGAACCAAATTTAATTGGAAGAAGATTTCACTTACGATTTTACAATTTACCAGAAAATAGAAATATAAGAATTAGAAATTTGAGATCCGAACATATAGGAAAATTTTTAGTTATTGATGGAATAGTCAAAAGGGCTAGTGAAGTTAGACCAGAAGTTTATGAAGCAAGTTATCAATGTCCTGCTTGCGGTGAATTAATAAAAGTTGCTTTGGATGAAGAAAGGACATTAAAAATGCCATCCTCTTGTCCAAATTGTGGTAATAAAAAGGGATTTAAAATTGTAGAAGAAAAATTTTTTGATACGAGATGGATTGTTATTGAAGAACCTTTTGAAGTTACAAGTGGAGAAAGACCTTCAGATTTAATAGTTTATTTGAAAGAAGATTTAGTAACACCAAAAATGCAGTATAAGACTGATCCAGGAAATAGAATTAGAATTACTGGAATTCTTAAGCAATTGCCAAGAAAAGTTAAGGGTAGCATATCTAGGCAAATGGAAATATATTTGGAAGCGAATCATATTGAAAGTATAGAAACTGAGTGGGAAGAGATAGAGATTAGCGAAGAGGATGAAAAGAAAATAATGGAATTGGCTAAGGATCCTGAAATTTATGATAAAATAGTTGCTTCTATAGCTCCAAGTATTTTCGGTTTAGAAGATGTAAAATTAGCCATAGCACTTCAGCTTTTTGGCGGAGTCGAGCATGTACAAAAAGATAAATCTAGAGTTAGAGGAGAAATTCATATTCTTTTAGTTGGCGAACCATCTACAGCAAAAACTTCTTTAATGAGTGTTGTAGTTAATTTAATTCCTAGGGCAAGATATGTTAGTGGTAAAGGCTTGACTGGTGTTGGATTAACTGCAGCTGTAACTAGAGATGAGGAATTGTTTGGTGGGTGGGTTTTGGAAGCCGGAGCTTTAGTTCTATGTAATAAGAGTTTACTTGCTATAGATGAGTTTGAAAAAATAGATAAACAAGATATGATTGTTTTACATGAAGCTATGGAATCTGGTAGAATTTCCATAGCTAAAGCTAATATTGTAGCGACTTTACCAGCAAAGACTTCAATATTGGCCGGAGGAAATCCTAAATTTTCAAGATTTGATCCCTACTTACCTATTAGAGAACAATTAGATGTTCCCGAAACTATATTATCGAGATTTGATCTGAAGTTTGCATTAAGAGATGTACCAAATCCTGAAATGGATGAAAAATTAGTTAATCATATATTAGAAGTTAGGCATTTTGGAAGGAAAGTAATAGAGCCACCAATTCCATCAGAATTATTTAAAAAATATGTTGCATATGCAAGAAAAAAATGTTTTCCTCAATTAACTGAAGAGGCTGCTGAAGAGATTAAAAAGTTTTATATTGAGTTAAGAAGAAAGTCTGCCTCAGGTGGACCTATAGCTATAACTCCTAGACAGTATGAAGCTTTAATAAGGTTGGCTGAGGCTTCTGCTAAAATTCAATTAAGAGATTATGTTACAATTGAAGATGCATTTAGAGCGATTAAGTTAATGAGTGCTTCTTTAAGGCAATTTGGTTTTGAACCAGAAACTGGAGAAATTGATATAGATAGAGCAGAGGGGGCAAAAGCTACAGCAGTACAAAGAAGTAAAATTAGAACTGTATTAAAAATTATTGAAGATATGGAAAACCTTTTAGGTAAAGAATTGCCTACAGATGAAGTAGTTAAAAAAGGTAAGAGTTCTGGAATTGAAGATATAGAAGAAATAATAAGAAAATTACTTCAAGAAGGTGTTCTTTATTCTCCAAAACCTGGATTCATTTCTAGAATATAATTTTTTAAAGCAGTGTTGTAATAATTAAGAATGAAGGTGAGAGAAATGAGCATGAAGTTGTTTTTTGCTTTCTTTTTAGCAATTTCAGTAACTTTCATTTTAAACTTAGCATATTCACAAGCAGCTAGATGGGTTCCTATAGAAGAAGCTCCTCCTTCAAGAGTTGAAAGAGAGTGTAAAGTTGATCAAGATTGTCTAAAAATATTTTGTCCTCAAGCAATTGGAATGGATACTCCAAGATGTATTGAAGGAAAATGTAGATGTGGGCCAAATCCTGCACTTAATCTTTCTAGACTAAATTATACAAAAATAGCAGAGTGTAAAGAATATAGAGAAAGAATAAGAAATATGACGAAGCAAGAAAACATAACTGAAGAAAAATATCAAGAGATTTTGAGAATTAGAGAAGCATATAAGGAATGCTTGCCACAACCACTTTTAGTAAAACCAATGGAAATTAAAGAAATTGTTAGGAAGTATGAAGAAGAAAAGAAAAATTTAACAATTGCTACCGTTGAAGCAATAAGGGAGTTAAATGAAATGAAAGTTGAATTAGCTTTAAATTCAAGTTTAAGTGGTAGAGAACTTGCAGAAAAGATTAGAGAAATTAATGAAGAAAGAAAAAGAATAATTAGAAATTATGTAGAAGCTTTACACGAAATAAATTTAGCTAGAAGAGAAGAGTTGAAAGAAATAGTTGAAGAAATGAAAGTTGGGAGAGAAGTGGAAGTAAATGGGGCTAGAGTTAATGTTACTAGAGTTGTTATAAATGTTAATGGAAAAGAAGTAGAAATTAAACCAGGAGATAATGTAACTATAAGTGTTGAAGGAATGGTTGTTAGGTCTAGATTAAATATTAGAGTTAGGGAAAATAAAATAGAGGATTTAGAAACAAATAAAACAATAAATGTTACTCCAGAGAGAATTAGAGAGAGAATTAGAGAAAGGATAAGAGAAACTACATTAGAAAGAAAAGGAAACATGCTAGTTTATTCAGTTAGTGCAGAAAAGCCAGGAAGAATATTGGGAATAATTCCAGTAAATCTTCAGCTAAGATATGAAATTTCTGCAGAAAACGGAGAAACTATTTCAATAGAAAGACCTTGGTGGAGCTTTCTTGTTTTTGGCTAAATTTTCCTTTTTATTTTTTCTTTCTTTAAAATTTTAATGGATGTTTATAAATATTTAGAAAATCTTGGTATTAGGATTGGGGATAAAATAGAAGTAAATGGAATAAAAGGATTTTTAATGCCAAAATCAGAATTTAGTGAAGAAAATATTTTAATAATAAAATTGGAAAATGGATATAACATTGGTGTAAAAGTTGAGGGATATGAAGATATAAAAGTTGTGGAAAAATTCAAAGAGAGTGAAAAAGAAATTTTAGATTTTGAATATACTTTTGATGAAAAGAAGCCAATAGTTTCTATTTTAGCATGTGGCGGAACAATTGCAAGTAAGGTTGAATATAAAACTGGAGCAGTATATCCTTCTTATTCTCCTCAAGAAATTTTAGGGTTTGTACCTGAAATAAAAGAAATAGCAAATATAAAAGTTAAAAAAGTTTTTGAACTGTTTAGTGAAGATATTCAACCAGAACATTGGAAAATTATAGCTAGAGAAGTTTATAATGAAATAAAAAATGGTGTTGATGGGATAGTAATAATGCATGGAACAGATACAATGCACTATACTTCAGCTGCTTTAAGTTTTATGCTCAAAGATTTACCAATTCCTATAGTTTTAGTTGGAGCACAAAGAAGTAGTGATAGACCTAGTAGTGATGCAAGATTTAATTTATTAAGCTCAGTTCTTTTTGCAGCTTATGGGGAAATAGCTGAAGTTGTAGTTTGTATGCATGGTAGTATTTCTGATGAATATTGCTATATTCATAGAGGAACTAAAGTTAGAAAAATGCATTCTAGTAGAAGAGACGCTTTCCAATCAATTAATATTAAACCTTTAGCTAGAATAGATTGTTTAAATAAAAAAATTGAATATTTAACTGAAGAATATAGAAAAAGAGATAAAAATAGAAAAGTGATTCTAGATACAAACATAAATCCTAGGGTTGGGATATTTTATTTTCATCCTGGAGCTACTCCAGAAATTTTAAGGGAAATGAAAAAATACTATGATGGAATTGTTGTTGCTGCAACTGGTTTAGGTCATGTTGGAATAAATCCTAAGAATGATAGTTTGTGTAAAAACTTTTTACCTGTTCTAAAAGAGCTAATAGATTCTGGCATACCAGTTGTTTTTGCTCCTCAAACAATTTTTGGAAGATTGGATATGGATGTTTATTTAACTGGAAGAGAGCTTCAAAAAGTTGGAGTTATAGGAAATGGTTGTGATTGGACTATAGAAACAGCTTTAGTGAAGTTAATGTATGTTTTGGGTCATACTAGAAATATGGAAGAAATTAAAAAAATGATGTATGAAAATTTGGCAGGTGAAATTAGTGAAAGAAGTGAATTTTGATTATAGTGAAGTTGGGCTTAAGGTTGGTTTAGAAATTCATTTTCAATTGGATATAGATAAAAAACTATTTTGTTCTTGCTCAACAAAGATGAAAGAAAAAAATTGGGAGGGAGTAATAATTAGAAAGTTACATCCGACTTTTTCAGAACTTGGGGAAATTGATTTAGCAGCTAAATATGAATATCTAAGAAATAGAACTTTCTTTTATGAAATTTTTGAAAAAGAATCTTGTTTAGTTGAATTGGATGAAGAACCCCCTCATGATGTAAATAGAGAAGCTTTAATTGTTGCTTTGCAAATAGCTAAATTGTTTAATTGTAAAATTCCTGATGAAATTTATGTTATGAGAAAAATTGTTATTGATGGTAGTAATACTTCTGGCTTTCAAAGGACTATGATTGTTGGATTTGATGGTTATTTTGATTTTAAAGGAAAAAGGATACCAATAACTCAAATTTGTTTGGAAGAAGATTCGGCAGCTATAGATAAAGAAGAAAATGGAAAAGTTTATTATAAACTAAATAGGCTTGGAGTACCATTAGTAGAAGTAGATACTGGAATATTAGAAGGTTTTAAGCCAAATGAAATAGAAGAAATAGCTTACTATATTTTTTTAATTGCATCTTCAACAAGAAAAATAAGAAAAACCTTGGGTTCAATTAGACAAGATGTTAATGTATCAATAAAAAATGGAGCTAGGGTTGAAATAAAAGGAATACAAAGATTGGGATTAATATCAAAAGTTATAGAAAATGAAGTTACAAGACAGTTAAATTTAATTAAAGCTGGAAAAAAAGTTGAAAAAGAAACAAGAGCAGCTAAAGAAGATGGAAGTACAGAATTTATGAGACCATTACCTGGAGCTGGAAGAATGTATCCAGAAACTGATATAAAACCAATAAAGATTTCTGAGATTTTGAAGGATGTGAAAGAGTGTAGATCTTTGGTTGAAATTTTAGAAAAATACGAGAAAGAATATAAACTTTCAAAAGAGCTCATTAATTCTCTTCTTAAAAGTGACTATTTTTATTTAGTTGAAGAAATAGTAGATGAAATAAAATTAGAGCCATCTTTGGTTGCAGGAATTTTAACTTCAACAATAAAGGAAATAGAAAGAAAGGAAAAGATAAAGTTTGACTTAAGTGAAGAAAAATTAAAAGAGTTTTTCTTAGCTTTAAAAAATGGAAAAATATTTAAGGAAGCAGCTTATGAAATTCTTAAAGAGATGCTTATTAATAAAGATGAAAATTTGGATAAAATAATTGAAAGACTCAACTTAAAACCTTTGAGTGAAGAAGAAATTAGAAAAATTGTAAAAGAAGAGCTATCTAAGATTGGAGATAGAAAAAAAGCAGAAAGAATAATAATTTCAAAATTGAGGGGTAGAGCCGATATTAAAAGAGTTATGGAAATAATGAAAGAAGAAGGATAAAGAATAAATACTTTACGGAGAAAATAGAATATGAGTGAGCTTGCTTGTTTATATTCTTCATATTTAGAAAAAAAGGAAGGAAGAGCAGATCCCAAAAAAGTTGAAGAGATGTCAAATGATAGAGAAGAGCTTCTTTCTATTTTATATACTCTAAAGGTGGGATATGAAAGATTAGTGATGTCATATTCTCAATTTGTTATAGAATACCAAAATATAAGTACAGATGAAATAAAAGAAGAAACGAATAGAAAATTAGGAGAATATAGAAGAGGTCGAAGTGAAGAAGAATGGATAAAAGAATTAATACTAGTCCGGGATGCTAGAATTCTACATCTTCGATCTCTTTTACCTAAAAGATGTAGGGGAAAGTTATCGATAGTTTCACCTATTGAGTTTCCTAAAAACAAAACTGCTTTGGAAGTTATTGAAGAACAGTTTTATTTCTACCGAGAGGTCTTGAATAATCTTTCCTATTAAAATCTCTATATATAGAGGGAGGACCTAATCCCTTTACCATATATTTCTTCATAATATTTTTCTACTTTTATAGGATCGCAAGATAGAGATAAAGATTCAGGTAGACATAAAAGTTCAAGTTGTCTGTTTTTCACTCTCTCTCTAAATTCTTCTTTAAGAAGATTTATTGGAGAAAAAATTGTTTCTTCAATTCCCCTAAGAGGGACGTAGGAAATAGTGAATCTCCAGTTTGTGGACTTTCTGTTTTTTAGTAGAGAATTGTCATTTGCATCTACAATCCAAAATGTTAAAAACCACCATTCTTTATTTTCACCTCTATAGTAGTTGTTATTCTCGTGGATTTTTCTTCTTATAAACGCTCTGACAGGAGGCTCATACCCATATACGAGTTCCCAAAGATTTCCTTTCAGATCAGCTATTCTAACTTCATTAATTCCAGCTCTATATTCCCCATATCTTATTAAGGTAGTAAAGTACACAGCCATTTCACTAAACTCTTCTGGAAATAATAAACCTCTTTTTAATGCTCTGTTGTATGTTTCAAGTAAAAGAGAAACTATTTCTTTTTTCAAATTTTCCATAACTTCCACTTCTACTATCATTCCAGGTATTTTATCTTGCATAAACTGAGTAATATTTTCTAATTGAGGGAAGAAGCCATTTTCTCCAAATAAATATTCGAGAAGAAAAGAAGCTTCACTTAACCCTCTATCTCTTCTAGAATATTGTCTGAGAAAATGGTTATAGGAATGTTCCATTGCAGGAAGAGTTAAATTGTAAAATTGTTCTTCTCCTTTTAACGTTCTTAACCGAACATTCTTTTCATTTTCTCCCATTTTCCTCTATTTATATTTAGAAAAGTAAAGTATTTATTTTAAAAATTTATCTTCAATACTCTTCATATATTCAACACTTCTTTTTACATCAACGAATCTTTTTTCTACAAAGCTAATATCCTCTTTTGTTATTTGAGATCTTCCATTTTCTTTTGCAACTTCAAAAGCAGGAGCCAATAATTGAATAGCATGTCTTAAACTAGAATTAACTCCTATATTTGTGAGATATTCAAGTGCATCTTCATCTATTTTTATTTTTTCTTTTAAAGCTCTAATTTTAATTATTTCTTTAATCTCTTCTTTTGAATAAGGTTTGGTATTAATAATTAGTAGACGATCCAATAAATCAAGCGGTATGCCATGTGGTGAAACAATATCTGTTCCTCTTATTGTTGTTATTCCCCTATTAGTTGCAAAAATCATTATTGGTGATAATTCTTGCTCCATAGCTCTATTTAGAAAAGCAAAGGTTTCTATATCTAACATGCTAACTTCATCTATAAATATTACTCCAGGTAATAGTTCACATTTTCCTTCTTCAACTAAATTTTTTATATATTCATCAACTTGCTGTCTAACTTCTGGCTCAATTTCTTTACTCTCTTTTCCTCCAAAAAATAAACTAAATATGTCGCTTTGCATTTGTCTGCTAAAAGCTAAATCTAATGAATGTAAAGTTACGGAATAAACGAATTCTCTTTCTTTTAAAACTTCCCCACTTGGAATAGGATAAACTTTTTCTGAAGTTAAATCATAACTTTTTTCTTTTAAACTTTCTTCGGATTTACCCAATTTTACTATTCTTCCGACTTCTGGATCTATTTGTACAATATCACCTTCTTCAATTCCTTGTTGTAAAATTTGAATTGCAAAACTCTGATCCACACTAAGTTTTTTACTTTCATCTTTTGTAGCTATTTTTATTTTAGCTGAAACTGGAATCTGTTGATAAGGATTATAGGGATGTGGGGCTTTTTGTATTTCTATTTCTTTTACCACACCCTCATATACTTTTCTAATTTCATGAATTCTTGCACCAATAGCCTTTCTTAGTGTTTGAGTAAGAAATTCAGTTTTTCTTATATCTGTAGAAAATATTTCGCTTGCAGCCAAATGAACAAATGGAACATCTTTTCCTAATTCTTTGGCTATTGCTTGAGCTAATGCAGTTTTTCCAGTTCCAGGAGGGCCGACTATTAAAACTGCTCTTCCTCCAAACTTACCTTGTTTAATCAATCTAACAACTAATCCAGCTGCTTCTCTAGCTTCTATTTGCCCGACCATACCATCTGCTATTGGTTTTGCTTTAAGACCATCTAAACCTAGACCTGTTATATGGCTATGGGCTGAAATTCTTTCCCATTCTCTTATATTTTCAGAAATTTCCTTAACTTTAGGCATAATTTATTTTAAATTAGTAGATATTTTAAAAATTTTACTTTGGGTGTTTGATTTTTAAAATTAACAAACATAATAAAAGAGTATGGCTAGGAAAATATTTCCAGAGGCTATAAAAAGGTTGTATGATAGAGTTTTTGTTTGTAGAGTATGTAAGCATAAGATAAGAGCAGATCCAGCAAAAGTTAGGGCAAAAAAAGTTAAATGTAGAAATTGTGGATCCACAGCTTTAAGACCTAAGAAAAGACCAGTAATGTAAATTTTTAATTTATAAAAGAAAGATTATTAAAAATGAAAGATAGTAAGCTATTAAATGAATGGAAATCTAAAGGCTTAAAATTATCTGATTTTGAGTTTTTTACAAACAGAGATAAGATTGTTATTGGAAAATTACCGAATCAAGAAGCTTTTGTTGAATATTATTGTCCTTTTTGTAACTTTTATGAAATAAAATCTATAAAGTTAGAAAGATTAAAAAGTGATCCAACTAAATTTAAGAGGCCAAAATTTAAGTGTAGTAATTGTGGAAAAACAATTATTGTCGAAGATTTAAAAAAATAGGTTAAGTGAGAAAAAAATTTAATTATTAAGAAGATTAAAATTTTTATTTGGGGGCTCGTAGCTTAGCCTGGTGGAGCACCCGCCTTATATGGCGATGCTCCTAAGAAAGCGGGGGGTCGAGGGTTCAAATCCCTCCGAGCCCAATTTTAAAATGATTTTTTTGTGTGAATCTTAAAATTTTAATCTCTGAGAAAACATTACTATTATATGCCTCGGTAGCTTAGTTGGTAGAGCGTCCGGCTGTTAACCGGAAGGTCGTGGGTTCGAATCCCACCCGAGGCGAGCTCTATTTATCCAACGCCCATACGTGGAGTTAACTTATTTTTTTGTTTACTATGCTAAAAAAGGTGAAAAATTTATAGAGATTTTTCATTGAAGTTCACTAAGGAAAAAAACTTAAGATTTGTTGAAATCAAATTAACATTTATATTTTATTGTTTAGCTGTTTTCTATCTTTGAGTAAGTTAATAATAAAGCAAAAAGCTAGCCAAAATTACCAAAAGTTTTGCGTGGAGATGTAATATATCCCATCATAAGCTACTCCTACACCTATCTTGTCATAATTTGGGTTAAGTATGTTTTCTCTATGGCCCTGGCTGTTCATCCAAGCCTTTACTTGTGCTTGAGCAATAGAATCCACATCATTGTTAACATAACCTATTCCCGAAACATAGCCTGTAGGCATCTTACCTATGTTCTCCGCTATACCTTTAGCAAACCAACCACCACCTAAGCTTTTGTATACATTGTAATCATGTCTTATCGCTCTTGCTGTAGGGTCTTCGCCTTTAAGATTTATATGGGAAAAGAATTTGTTTTGAGCCATATCTATACTGTGTTCTCTCGCTATTTCAGCAAGTTTTTCATCCCAAATTAGTTCTTTGAGGCCATGCTTTTTCCTTTCAATGTTGGTATAAATGAAAATTGCCTTCTCTATATCTCTAGTGTTTAGTTCAGAAGTTATTAAATTATGAGTTGTAGTAGTGCCTGTTGTGAAGTTAGTAGTAATATTTAGTCTGGATGTAATGGGATTAAAATCTATAGCACTACTTCTTGTAAAATTGATATACAACGAAATCAAACTATTAGTAAAATTTTCTATTCCAATGAGTTTATCGATTAATTTGAATGAAGAAAAATCACGAGCAGAATATATATGTGCAAATACTATAACTAAAAATGCTATAATTATCCATTTCCAGGGAAGTTTGTATTTTGTGTTTCTATAAATTGAAGAAAGGATGTAGAGAATGAATGAAAACCCTAATGATCTTAGAATTATGTTGAACAAATTAAATTTTCCTGTTAAGAATAGATTTGCTAAGACTAAAACTATTAGAA
>JAVZSS010000014.1:0-15162 GCA_044343155.1 Candidatus Aenigmatarchaeota archaeon | reverse complement strand
TTATGAGGATTTGTATGGTGCTTAACTTCAATCATTAAAGTTTCATCATCTTTTTTTGCAACTACATCTATTTCATGCTCAATGCATCTTCCAGGAATTATTAAATTGGTTTTAATTTCATAGCCTAGAGTTTCAAAAACAATTCCAATAAATTTTTCAAAGTCAGGCTTTGGTCTAAGAAGGGATATACTTTCTCTTAAATCTATTTGATATTTTAACGATTTTCTATATAATGATGCAAATCTAAAAATCATTTGAAGAATTTTTTTAGTAGGTATACCATCATACACTTTCTTTTCTATTTTTTCCGTTATTTTTTCAGCATCTTCATAACTTAATCTTAATCTTAAACATGTATTCAAAACTTTGTTCCTATCAAATAGCTGCTTACTACCATCAGCTTTTGTTACATAAATCATTTTTTATTTAAATTTTCAAAGCTAATAAGTTTATGAAAAAAGCTATTTTTGCTTTAGCTTTTTTTTCTATATTATTTTATTTAGCCTACTCTCAAATTGATGTAAGTGTAGAGCCAAATATTGTAAATGCTTCTCAATCAGTAACTTTAACTTTCAATATTTCTCTTTTAAATTTAAGCTTAACTGTAACTTCCTTAAATGTTAATATTCCACCAGTTTTTTCAAGAATAACATCTCATGAAATTGAAAGAGGTTCTTGTCAATGGACGAGTGATTATCTTTTATCATGTTCTGGAGATTTATTGAATGAAGTAAATTCTTCTCTAATTTTGAATCTGAGTGGAAATATAGAAGTGAATGAGATTGGATATTATACTTTTGTATTTGAAATACCAGAAAATTCAACAAATATTAGTATAGAAGTTAAAGATGTGACTATGCCATTTATTAGTATTATTTCTCCTTTAAATAATAGTAAACTTGTTTATTCAGAGGGTGCACTATATAATTTTTCTGTTCTTGTAAAAGACGATGTTAAAGTTGATTGTTTGGAATTTTATTTATCAGAAAATTTTGTTGAAAGTAAATGTGTAGGAAAGAAAGAGTCTCTTGTAAATTTTAGTGTATATGATCTTCCCGCAGGAAACTATAACTTTTCTTTTTCAGTCAACGATACAGGAGGCAATAAAAATTATTCAGAAATTTATTTTTTTGAGGTTGAAAAAGCGCCAAATATGATAAATGTTTTTTTAGATGGTATAAAAAACAATAATATAACAGTTGTAAATGGTTCTAGAGTAGAAATTAATATAACTTCAAAAGGATGTATTTATGCATTTTTGAACGATAGTTCTCTTTATTCACCTTGTAAAGAAGATTTCGTAAATCTCTCTTATACTTTCACTAAAATTGGGTATTATTTTCTTTTTGTTAATTCTACTGGTAATCAAAACTATACTTCAAATTCTAGTGGCGTAACTTATTGGGTTAGAGTAATATATCCTAGACTTAACTATACAATTTTGAAAGCTCCATCAGAAGAAAAATATGCTCCTGGAAAAAGTTATGAATTTAAAATAAATTTTACTTCACCATCTTATCCTGAGAACAATATAACTAATGTGAGCTTTTCTATTGAAGGAAAAGAATATTATTTTTCTATTTCTAATCCTCAATCTCAGGTATTTTCTTTTATAGTTAGGGATTTAAAGGCAGGTGAATATACTTGGTCTTTTTGTGGGGAAGATAGTCAAAATGAAAAAGTATGTTACTTTGGAAATTTGAAAATAGAAAAGGCTACTCCATATTTAGATATCTATAATACTGGGGATTATGGTGTTCCTGTTAATAGAACAATTATTGCTATTGGATGCCCAGAGCAATTAGTTTGTGAATTTTATTTAAATAATACTAAGCTGTCAGAACTTTACTATGACCTAATAACTGATAAGCCTGGCTATTATGTTTTTACTTTTAATACAAGTGGGAATGAAAACTATACTTCTTATCAAATTACAAAAGTAGTAAGAGTTTTTGCGCTAAAGCCTAATATCTCAACAACAAATGAAAGCACAAATAGGACAAACGAAACTCAAACTACAATAACTGAAGAAAGTGGTAGATTAAAACATATTTATAACTTTTCTTCATTAATGCCAAACATTATAAATGTAGAAAATGAAGAATTGGTAAAAATAAGACAAATAGTTATAGAAGTTAAGAGTGATCAAAATAATATTTATTTAGAGGTTAAAACTCCTACACAATTACCTAGTAAAGTTCCTCCAGGGAATGTTTTTCTATTTTTAGAAATTTCTACAAATATTTCAGAAGATTTAATTAGGAATGTAAAAATTAGGTTTAAAGTGGATAAAAGTTGGATTGATTCGAATAAAATAGATAGTTCAACAATAGCTTTATATAGGTGGGATGGAAATGAGTGGGAAAAATTGAATACTGAAAAATTAAGTGAGGATGAGAATTTTGTATATTTTGAATCTTATGGAGAAAAATTATCATTATTAGCAATTTCTGGAGAAAAAATAAAAGGTAAGTTTCCATGGCATTTCGTGTTAATAATAGTTATAGTAATATTTATAGGAATAATTTTGTATCTCTTTTTACCATCAAAAAATATAGGTTTAGAAATAGAGAAGTTTAAAAGTAGTTAAGTAATGGCTATTTTTCTTCTAATTTTGCTAATTCCTTTTTTGCTTCTTCTACACTTTTTCCAAAATATTCTTCAAAATTTTTTGTTAAGGTTATAATTTTTGTTCTTCCAAATTTTTCTGTTTTGATTAATCCTTTCTTTTCTAATATTTTTAAATATTCATACACTTTGTTTCCTTGAATTTTTGCAAGAATTGATTGTTTTACTGGCTGCTTTGCTAATATTATGGCAAGCGTTCTTTTTACTCCTTCTGTTAGTTCTGAAAATGGAGCAACTTTTTGAACATATTGTCTATATTGAGGTTTAACTACTAATTCATAGCCTTCAGGAGTTTCCAATAACATTATTCCTCTTTCTTCATTTTCAAGCTCTTTCTTAATTTCTTTCAATATATTTTCCACTTCTTTAATAGGAATTTCTAGATTGTAAGATAATTGTTTTAATGTTAGTGGTTTATTAGATACAAATAAAGCGGCTTCAACTAGGGCTTTTTTGTTTATCATTAGTTAATATTTGTGTGAAAATTTTAATTTTAAAACTGTGGGCCTGGCGGGATTTGAACCCGCGACCAACGGGTCTCTTCATTAACTCAGAGCTTTTACAGCCTGTGGCTTAAAAGCCTCAGCAGCGTTTAGACGCTTCCGCTGCTCTACCAGGCTGAGCTACAGGCCCATTAAACTAAATATACTATTTAAAACTATATTTTTCCAAATTTTAAAAATTTAATTCCACTATATTAAAACAGGAGAAGCATAAACTATTGTATCTCCTCTTATGAGAATTGTCCCAACTTTTATTTTTAATTCTTCATTTTTTCTTATTTCTGCATCATCTAACCAAAGATTCAAATGAAGATCCAATGCCCTCAAAGTTCCCGTTATTTCTTCTCCATTTTTTAGTTTTACTAGAACTCTTTTTCCTTTGGCTTTATCTAGAGCATCTATGGGTCTTTCGTTCATACTTAATTCTATAATACTTCAAGTATTTAAATATATTTTTAGCTAAGAAAATTGAAAATATTTCCTAAGTTTTTTGTACGTTTTTTCAAGAGGTTCTGGCATTACTTTTGTTGACGAAATGATTTCTACAAAACCAGCATCACTTCCATATCTAGGAACAACATGAAAATGTAAATGAGAAATACTAGCTCCGGCAATTTTACCTAAGTTTATACCAATATTAAAACCTTTTGGTTTTAATACTTTTTTAAGAATTAAAACACATTCCCTTATATTCTTTACAATTTCATAAATTTCTTCTTCTTTTAATTCTTCCAATTCTCTTACATGTTTTTTAGGAAAAACTAATAAATGACCAGTAGTATAGGGAAAGTTATTCATAATAACAAAAACCTCACCTCTTTTCAAGATTTTTGCTTTAAGTTCTCCTTTAACAATTTTACAAAAAATACATTTCCTATCTTTACTTTTTCTTAATATCCACTTCATTCTATTTGTCCACAAATATTCTAAATACATTTTTGAATTATTCAACTGTAAAATAAATTTTTAAATTTTCTGGAATTTCAAAAAGATTTAAATGTAGACCAGCATCAATATAAGTCCAACTAATAACAATGGCTTCAAAAGATCTGATAAAATCTTTTTTCTCAAAAAAATATTTAGAATCTGAAAAGTAAGAAAGGGCTAGATTAAAAATCTCTAAACCTATCTTATTTTTTAACTTAATATCTTTAAAAATTTTTTCCATTTTTTCAATCTCTTTCCTACAAATTTCTTCCAT
The DNA here is from genome assembly GCA_044343155.1 of Candidatus Aenigmatarchaeota archaeon. GTDB lineage: Archaea > Aenigmatarchaeota > Aenigmatarchaeia > CG10238-14 > SpSt-28 > SpSt-28. The sequence goes on along the minus strand of JAVZSS010000014.1, from coordinate 10,830 downwards.
TTCTTCACAATTTTTCATACAATTTATAAACTAATATTATTAATAATGATTAATGGACGTACAATTTTCAGGACTAGTAACGAAGTTTGTAATTTCATTAATAATGGGTGCAATAATTGGTATAGAAAGAGAAAGAAGAGCAAAGGGAATAGTTTTTGCTGGCTTTAGAACTTTTATGCTAGTTTGCTCCTTAGGTTTAATATCAGCTTTCTTATATGATAAATTTAATCCAATTTTTTCTTTTTACTCATTTTTAATTCTTGGTTTTCTTTGTTCAATAAATTTTTATAGAAAAATAATTAAAGAAGGGGAGGCCGGTATTACAAGTGAAATAGCATTACTTTTAACTTATTTTATAGGTTTCATATTTTATTTTGAAAGTAAACCATATCTTTTTTCTCTATCTTTAACTTTTATTTTAACTTTAATACTATTTTTAAAAGAAAAATTGCATGAATTTGCACATAAACTAAAAGTTGAAGAAATTAGAGATTTTTTAATATTTGGTTTAATATCTTTTGTAATTTATCCAATACTACCAACTAATCCAATAGATCCTCTTCAAATATTAGATTTAAAATTTGTTTGGTTTGCTCTTATATTAATTCTTGGTTTAAGTTTTTTTGCTTATATAATGATAAAGCTTTTAAAGAAAGAGGGAATTATAGTAAATGCTTTTCTTGGAGGTTTAATCAATTCAATTTATGTTTCCAACTTCTTTTCTTCAAAATTGAAAAATGGAAAAATAGTAAAATATTCTATTTTGATTTCTCTTTCTTCTCTTTTAAATAGATTGTTCATTCTTTCTATTCTTATTAATATTAGCAATATTAAAAATTTACTTTTTTTACCATTAATTTCATTTGTCGGCTATCTAATAGGTTTTAAAAATTTGAGAAATGAAAAACTTGGAAAAGAAAAATTAGATTTAAAATCTCCTTTAGATCTCAAATTTGCCTTTTCTTATATGTTATTATTTGTTTCAATTTTCTATATTGCAAATTTGATTTACATCAAATTTAGTAAAGAATATATTTATTTTCTTTTGCCTATAGGTATAGTCGATACAAGCTCTTTAACTGTTACCCTTTCTTCAATTTTATTACCAATAGAATTCTCTAAATTTTTAACTCTTCTTATAATTTTAAACATTTTCGGAAATTTTATGGTAGTATATAAAAATAATAAAAATTTGGCAAAAGAATGTTTAGATGTTTTTCTTTTTCTAATATTCATGTTAATTGTTTTTAACTTAATTTTTGTAATGTGGGAAATATTATGAAAATTAGTTTTTTAGGTGCAATGGGTTGTGTTGGAGCTAGTGGGATATTAGTAGAAGAAAAGGATACTAAGTTGGTTTTGGATTACGGTACAAAGCCTAGAGAGATACCACCAATTTTTCCTTTACCTGTTGAAAGACCACTTGCTGTCTTACTTTCTCATTCTCATTTAGACCATTCTGGTGCTTTACCACTTTTAGTTAAAGAATATTCAACCCCAATATATTCAATAAATATTAACAAAGAGCTTGTTGAATTATTACTTGAAGATTCAATAAAAGTTTCTGCAGAAGAAGGTTATGAATTACCTTTTTCTTCTTATGATGTTAAACAAACTGTAAAAAATTTTGTTGACGTTAGTTATAATAAGAAAATAAAAATAGGAGATTTTAATGTAACGTTTTTTGATGCTGGTCATATTCCAGGAAGCTCAATGATTTTTTTAGAAAGCGAAAAGACAAATATCTTATATACTGGAGATTTTAATACATTAGATACTCGTCTTATAGAAGGGTGCGAAAAGAGTTTACCAAAAGTTAAAAATCTAATAATAGAAAGTACTTATGCTGATAGAGATCATCCGAATAGAGAAGAAGAAGAGAAAGAATTAATTAGACTTATAGATGAATCTATTTCTGAAGATGAACCAGTAATAATAGCTGCTTTTGCTGTTGGAAGAGCGCAAGAAATTTTATTGATTTTATACAATTATGGAATAAATTATCCAATATATATGGATGGTATGGCAAAAAAAGCTACAACTATAATTTCTAAGTATAAGAATTTATTGAAAGATCAAAGGAAGTTTGAGGATGCTTTAGATTTTGTTAATTTTGTTAAACCTGAAAAGAGAAAGAAAATTATAAAACAGGCTTGTGTAATTATAACTACAAGTGGTATGCTTAATGGAGGACCTGTTGTTTATTATATAAATAAGTTATATAAAAAAGAAAAAGCTAGCTTAATATTAACCGGCTGGCAAATTGAAGGTACTCCTGGAAGAATTTTATTGGAAACCGGAAAATTTATTTACGATAATAAAGAATTGGATGTTAGAATGAAAGTTAAGAAGCTTGATTTTTCTGCTCATTTAGGAAGAAGTGAATTATTTAAATTTGTTGAGAAATTGAATCCGGAAAAAGTTTTTTGCATTCATGGAGATCATACACAAGAATTTGCTGAAGAACTCAAAAGGGAAGGTTTTGATGCTGTCGCTCCTTTAGCAAATGAAAGAATTTTTAAGATAGAGTGAATAACTACTTTTTGATGATTAAAAATATAAAAGCTTAAATACTTTACTACTATATAGTAATTATGGACATAAAAAAACAACTTGCAATATGCTATTCGAATTATAAAAAATGGAAAGAAAAAGCCATAAGTGGAGCCAATATAAATACACAAAAAGCAATAGAAAGAGCATTTTTTTGGTTGGAGATTCATTCTGCAATTTATGCAATAGGATTATTAGAAGCTAGTGTAAAGAGTAAAGAGGAAAAGATGAAATTGATTGAAGCTAAGAAAAAGATAATCGAAAGATTGAATGAATATGAAAAATTGTTATCGGAAGAATTAGATTTTTAACTATTTTCTATGTACTATTTCTACTACATCATTATCCTTAAGCTCATAATCTGCTGAAAGTGTTTTTTTAGTTTTTACATCAATGCCAGCAATAAATTTATCTCCTATTTCTGTATGAATTAAATATGCAAATTCTTTTAATCTAGTTCCTTTTTTAACTAAAAAAGCATCTGGCAAAACATTTCCTTCAGAATCTGTTAGTTTGTTTCTATCTGCAACAGGATAAACCGTAATATAATTAAGTAAATTGAATACTGCGAAATTCAAACTTTCTTGAATTCCTGTACTTCCAAATTTTTTTATTATTTCTTTTTCTATTTTTTCCAATGCGTTTTTTTGTTCTATAGTTAGATTAGAAATTATTTTTATTTCTCCATTTTCTATTTTAATTAAATTTTTTCGTATAGCTAATTTAAGGGCTATTTCTGCTTCAGCTGATGCAGGAATAATAGTATAATTGTTTTTCAATCTTTCATAATTTTTTCTTGAAGATTCTAAATCAATTTTATTTGCAACAATTAATATCGGTTTTGAAATTTCTCTTAATTTTTTTGAAAATTCCTCTAAATCGTCTAAGCCAAAATTTTCCAAAACAAATTCAATATCTTTCCTTTTTACTTCTAGTCCACTCAACTGTTTTTCAAGTATTTGAACAATTTCATCTTTTTTCATATTTTTTAAATTTCTTCTATATTTTTCCAAACCCCTTTCTATTATTTCTTTAAACCAATTATTTATTTCGTTCTCAACAAATTTTATATCATTTTCGGGATTATAATCAATTGCTGGCTTTCCTTCTTCATCTGTGGTTCCAGAAAAGTCAACAATATGAATTAAAGCTTCACATCTTCTCGCTTCATCTAAAAATTTTAGGCCAAGACCTCTTCCTAGATGAGCTTGTGGGACTATTCCTGGAAGGTCAATTAATTTTATTGGAATTCCCCTTATTCCATTTTCACAATAACCTTTTTTTGGATTGCATTTAATTCCAAATTCTTTTTCTACGCATTCTTTTGTTACATAGGCTATAGCAACATTTGGCTCTAGAGTTGTAAATGGGATAGGAGCAATTTTTACATCAACCATTGTAGCAGCTTTTAAAAATGAAGATTTTCCAGCATTTGGTTTTCCTATTAATCCTATTTCTATCATTCAATAATTAGATAAAAAAATTAAAAAAGGGAGAAAAGGGATTTTAGGAAAGAAGGATAGCTTAGTGCCGCTATTAAATAAATTGAAAGCACTAAGGCTGTTATAGTTAGACTCCCAATTACCCATACTGTTAATATTTCTGTTTTGAAAGTATCTTTTAACATTCTAATGCTTCCCACTATTCCTATTGTTAAATAGAGAGGGAATACTACTATTCCTATTATTGGTATAAACAGCGAAGCGGTTCTTTTTATTATTGAAAGTAGGAAGAATATGAAGGAGAAACCAAAATATGGATATGTTAGGGAATCGAGAACATTTTTAAAACTTCCTTTTCCTCCAACTAAAATTAATGCTACATTTAGGAAAAAGCTAAATACTAGTTGAGTTATTATACCCATTACTAGAACTAGAGGGGAATATGCAAAATTTTCTAGAAAAATACTTGCTCCAATTGTTATTAATATCCAATTCAAGCACATTACAACTATTGTCGTTTCTATGTTTTCTTTTTCCGCTACTGTTAAATACTTGTGTGGCTCTATTAGAAGTCCTTTTAACACTTTAATATCTATTGCCATATTAATTTTAGATTAACTACTTTAAATACTTCTTTAATTCTACTTTTTAGCCAATTCATAAATTTCTTTAATCATTTTTTCTATTCTATCTATTTTTTCATTTAACATTTCAAAACTAAGTTGTAAGCTTTTAATTTTGTTTAATAATAATTCTGTTTCTTCTACGTTTTCGCTTTCTTTATCTTTTGGTATTTCTAAGCTTTCAGTAGGCTTGGGAAGGTTTAAAGAAGGAGGCTTAATATCTTCGATTTTTATATTTTCCAAGTTTTCACTTTTTTTCTTTTTTAAAATATCAAACATTCCCATAGTTTTATATTTATTCTATTTTTAAAAGCTCTTTATAGGCTTGTTTTATTTTTTCACATAAATATTTACAAATTTCTAGATATCTCCTTCTAACTTTAAAATAGAAAAAGAAATTATAGATTTGTAATAAAGTTTTATAAAATAAAGATTGTTGAAATGGTGTATCTTGTCTATATTCTGTTATAAGTTTTGCCCCAATCAAAACAACTACTTCACCTTCTTGCTTTATTTCTTTAGGCTGTTTACCTTGCATTATGATTTCAAAAAATATTTTACTTCTATTATCTAATGATTTTTGAATTATAATTCTTGCATAAAAACTTCTGGGATCTTCAGATATATCCCATCTAAAATCTCTTTCCCAATAATCTGATGGATCTATTTCCAAGTATTTTCTACAAATTCCAAAAGTAGATTGATATACAGAAAATGGATTTGGACCTCTATATGTTAATTTAATATATCTTTCTGGAGCTAAACAATCATCTTCTATAATCCATGCCATAATTATCTTTTTGGTAAGACGTTTAGAAATTCTTTTAATTCGTTATAGATTTGCATCATTATAGAAACACATTCATCTCTATATTTTTTTCTAGTTTCTTCATATATGAATTTATGATAAAATGCTCTAAAAATTTCGTATATTAAACTTCTTTGCCATAATGTATCTTGAGGGTATTCGGTTCTAAGAATACCATCTATCGTTATAGACAAATTTCCTTCTTTTCCAAATTCTTTACTAGGTTTAATCCTGCCTCTTATTGAGACTGTTATTTGAATAAAAGAAAATCTATCCATATCTTTAATTATATCAAAATTAACACTAAATTTTTCTTCTTCTCCACTTCTATCCCAACTGAAGTCCCTTTCTATTATTTCATTTTCTGGAATTTTAGTTATAGAAGATAATATTTTTTTTGCTTGATAGTAAGCTATTTGTGGATTTGGTCCAGTATATTCTAGAGTTATGAATTTTTTTCCTGGAAATGGAGAAGTAGTTCCTGCTATTGCTAGGCAATCTTCATGTATTATTAACTTTGTTCTTGCGAAGATAGGCATAAATATTTTTTGTTCAATATATTAAATGTTGCTAATAAAGAATTTTCTGTTTTCTCTATTTTTTACATTAGCCATATTTCTATTTTTTGTTGCTGGATTTACAAGAAAAAGTAATATATTTTATTATTCAATACTTTTTGGAACTATATTGCTTTTGCTATCTTTTCAGGTGGTTTAATGCTTAACAAAATACTTGGTTTTGGTTTTTTATTAACTGGGCTTTGGCTTATAATTGGTTTTCCTTTCTTAGACAAATATCAACCAGAAGGAATGGTAAGACTTACAACTATAATTGGAATTTTTTTAATAGGTTTAGGAATATTTTTGTTAAAATATTAAGATAAAAATTTAAAGAATATTATGGTAAAATATCCTGAAGGACCACCTCCCCTAGGAAGAGATTTAAAACCTGGAGAAGGTATAAATTCTAATCCTTTAGATCAAGATATAACCTTAGATTTTACTTCTCAAATGGGAGGTTGTACAGGTGCTTATTATGGAATATCTTTTCAATTAGGAAAGTGGGGCTTTCAAACAGTTAAAGTTGAAGAAAGCATTTTTATTTCTCCTGTAAATAAAGGGTATTATGAATTAGTTTTAAAAGAAAAAGAGCAAATAATGCAACAAATCAAAGCTGGTTTAATGAGTATTTCTGAAGCTTATTCTGATTTAGAACTTTTACTACACGATCTTAGAAAGTATAAACAATATGTGGAATATTTTGAGAAAATCAAAAAAATAGAAAAGGAGTTAGAGAAAGAAAAGGATGAAGAAAAAAGGAAAAAATTGATTAATGAGAAAAGATCTGTTGAACAAACATTAAGATCTATATTCGTAGATGAAGTTGATGTTTATACTGATTTACCAAATACTCCTATTGCTTTAAGATCTATTACATCTAGGTGGCCAACAATAATTTCAGATTTTATGAAGTTGGGTGAAGAAAAATCGCCTGAAGAAATAAAGTTAGATGTTTCTTATGCTGAAAAAGTTGTTTTAGCAACGAAAAATAAGCTTTTTCTCGAATGGAAAAAAATGTTTGAAGAAAATGTTGTTGAAAGATATAAAAGAATAAAAGAATTGGTTGAAGCAAGGAGAAGATCTATTGAAGAATATAAAAATTCTCTTAAACCAATTATCGCAAGATATAAATTAATTAATGATGTTCTTTCTTCATCTGGTGGAAGAGCAGCACTTCTTAAAACTATTTTAAGACCTGATGCGCAAGCATTTTCTATAGATACTATGACTCTTTGGTCATGGAAGCCTTTTTCTCCAGCTGAAAAATGGAAAGCAAGTTACGAGAGAGCACCTAAGGTTTCTCCCCAAGAAGCTGGCTTTACTAATTCGGAAATAGAAGAGTTGATTAAAAAAGGGAAAATAAGACCAAATGAAAAAATAGACGCATTACCTATAGAACCATCTATAGACAATGTTGTTAGAAAAATTAAAAATGAAATAGAAAAAGAATATAATATTAAGTTGACTGCAGAAGATTTGTTTGAGGCTAGAAAAAGATTATTGAGTAGGTATATTTCTGGGCCCGCAGTTGGAACTGAAGGCATTCTTTGGCCATTTAGTCCATATTTTGTTTTTATAGAGCTCCCTATGGAAAGAACAGTTTTGGTTTTGCCTAACGGTTTTCAAGTTGAAGATCTAACAGTAAGAATAAGAACATATGTTAAGACACAAAATATAATATTAGGGCATATCTTGGAAATAATTGCTAAAGAAAAAACATTTGAGTATGAAATAGGTAGCTTAATGGGAGAATTTGGATTAGAGAAAGGAAAATGGGAAAGCGTGGAAAATATGTTGAAAATGGAGTTTGGAGAAATATATGGGGAATATAAAGAAGTAAAAGAAGAAAAGCCAAAAGAAAGTAAAAGTTTTCTAGATCATATTTTAGAAATATTTTCAAAAATAGGAGAGTATTTTGGAATAAACGCTGTTTTTATAAGGGCAAGAGGACCATATGAATTTATTATTTCAGATAGACTAACAAAATATTACTTAAAGCAAGCTGGGATTGTTTTTGGAGAAGTAAGAAATTATTTCAATCTTGCTTTTGGTGTTCCTGGAGCTAGAGGTGTATCGTTGATATGAGCTATATTATTGGAGTTTCAAGTGGATGGTGGAGTATTGCAAGAAGTGGAGAATTATTAGGTTTGGCTAGTAAAATAGGTTCTACAGCAACTTATGGTGTTAATTTTGTTCAAGTAGATTTTGAAAGTATTTCAGAATTTCAGGAGCCAGATGTAATAAAAAATATAGCAAGGTTGTTGGATACTTTACAAATAGATTGGGGAATGCATGGTGAAATTGGAGAAGGAATGGCCTTAGAGAGTGCATTGGAAATAGTGTGGAAACAAAGTCATAGAAGATTACATCAATATTTGGATCTAATATATTACAAGTTTTTTATTGAAGAGAAGGAGTTTTTAGAAAGAAAAGCAAGAGAAAGTGGGAAGAAAATTAGAGATTATTTACCAAAATATATAGTTTTTCATGCTTCAAACTTACCAACAATTTCCATGGTAGTAGAAAGATATAGATATGCAGGTCATATAACAGTTGATATAAATGGTAACCCTAATTGGATTCAATTTTTTGAAAAAGAAGAAGATCCTCAGCTTAAAGAAGCAAAACTAAATACCAAAAAATGGGTTTTCAATTCTAATCTTTTATATTTTATAATAGCTAGAGAAACTGGTATTGCATTTTTTTCTATAAAGGAAATTAAAAGAAGGATAATAGAGTGGTATATAGCTGAAGTGGGAGATGAAGGAATAAGAAAACTAGCGGAAGGAGCAAGTAGTATGGAGGAGATAGAAAAAAAGATTGAAGAAAAAATGGAAGAAATCTCATGGAAGTTTTTTGAAGAAGCTGCATCACTTAGATTTACAAAGGGTGCTATAACTTATGAAGAAATTGCGTATTTAATAATAGCTAGATATCTTTATGAGGCTAGGAATTCTCCAAAAGAACCACTTTGGAGATATTATTTTGGAAACAAAAGTTGGGAAGAAGTGGAGAAAGAACTTGGTATAAAGTTTTTTGATAAAGAAAAAGGAGAGGTAAGATTACCTGATGAAATAGTAGCCATGGTAGCTTCAAGATATATTATAGGTCATTTTATGAATAAAAATAAAGAAGAATTTATTATTGAGGCTAAGAGAACATTAAATAGAACCGGAAATATTAATGGCAAATTAGAATCATTTCTCAATCTCACACCATTTTCCAAACTACATAAATTAGGAATAAAAATAGTTTTTGAAAATCCAGAAATTTCTAGAGCAGGTGAAGAAGGTCTTCATAGATTAGCTAGAGCTGTTGATATTTTCAGAATGGTTAAATGTGGTGATGAAATTTCAAGAGAAATTTGTAGAAAAGAAAATGTGGAAGAATCCAAAGAACCAGTTTTGGGTATAGTTTTTGATCAAGAACACTATCTTCATAATAATATGGATCCATTAAAAGAAATAGAGCATTTAAGGATTTTTGTATCTAAAGAAGGTTTTGATGCAGGAAAATATTTGGTCGTATTTCATGTCGGTTCTCCTAAACCTTATCATCCGGCTCATGAACCAATCGATATAGGTAGTGAAGCCCAATATTGGATATACAAGTATGCATATGAATTAAGAAAAATAGGATTTGGGAAAAATAATTTAGGTATTTTAGTGTTTGAAAGGGGTGGGGCTAGGGGAGGCCAAGTTCCAGCTCAATATATAGGACAATCTGCTGCAGCCTTAAGGATAGTTGTTGAATATTTAGAAAAAGAAGTAAAGCCAGAAGAATTGCCACTTGAATTTTATGGTATAAGTAGTAGTGAAATTTTGTCTTATGAAAGGCAATTAGCTATTGTTAAAGAACATTTTTTTGATCCATTGAGAGGAACTTTAAGAGTTCCTGAAGAATCTCATACATTTTTAGGTAAAAAGGCTATAGAAAAAGGTAAAAGACCAGAAGAATGGAAGAAAGAAGAATTGAAGTAATATAGTAATATTTATTTGTGTTTTACTAATTTTTTAATGATTGAAGAGTTAGAAAAAGAATTAAAGGAAGTAAAAATTGTGGAAATTGATGAAAAAGAAAAAAGAAAAAAAGAAATTATAGAAAAAACAGTTAGTTTCATGAATGAAATTAGAAAAAAATATAGTGAATTAGTTAAATCTGTTCTAATTTTTGGTTCTATTGCAAGAGGGGATTTCAAACCAACTTCTGATGCAGATGTTTTAGTAATTCTTGATGATACAATTAAAAAAACTGGTTTTGATATAGAAAAAGTAAGAGAAGATATTTTAATAATTTCATCTTTTTACAAAGATTTACATATTCAAACAACTTACCTAACAGATTTTTGGCAGTGGCTTAGATTGGGTTCTCCAGAAATTGTTAATTACTTAAAATATGGTTTAATAATTTATGATACTGGTTTTGCTAAGCCAGTTCAAAGAATGTTAGAAATGGGTTTAATTCCTCCTAGCGAAGAAACTATTAGAATAAAAGCTAAATCCTCTGAAACTAGATTAGAAAGAATAAAAGATGCATTAAAAGGAACAATTTTTGATTTAAGATATTGTGGTAGTGATATAATTCAAGCTGCTATAATGTATATTTATAAAGTACAACCAGACCCAAAAGATATTTCACAATTTTTGAAGAAAATGATTGAAGAAGGTAGAATAGAAGAAGAATGGTTAAATAAATGGGAAGAGTTGAATAGATTGTGGAAAGATATAGATCATAAAGTTGTAAATGAAGTTGATGGGAATTATTTACAAAGAGCTTTGACTCTTTCTTCAGAAATAATTGATAGATTTAAAAAGCTTTTACCAAAAGAAATAATGGAGGATTAA
>JAVZSS010000013.1:0-15422 GCA_044343155.1 Candidatus Aenigmatarchaeota archaeon | reverse complement strand
CATTAATTTTCCCTTCTTTCTCAAATCTCTCTTTTATTTTATTAGCAACTTTTTCTGGATTTTTTAATCCTTCAATTCCAGATTGAGATATTGTTTCTTTTATTTCTTCTTCTACACTTTTTTCTAGCCCATTTTTCCACGATTTTTCTATAATATCAAAAAGAGGAGATTTAATAACTTTTATAGCAACATCGTCTGGCAATTCTTTTCTTCCTTCAATAATATCTTTTAAATTATAAAAATTGCCATTTTTATCTAAAATGTAAGTTTGAGAAATTTTTTCCAAATCCAAATCTTTTATTTCTTTTTTTTCCAAATCTGAAATAGTTAGAATTATTGGATATCCTTCTTCAGCTAATTTTATTTTTTGTTCCATTGGAATTGCCAACATCTCTTGAAAGTTATTTGGAAATAGCTCTTTTTCAATTTCAAATCTATTCATAATTAAAATTGAAAAGAAAATGATTTAAGTTTTATTTTTATCATCAATATGGAGAATTTCTTTGTGCTAATATTAAAATTTAAAAATAGAGGGTTTTCACGAATTTATTTGAAAGGCAATCTATCTCTATATCATCTTTTTATTAGAACTATGGGTATTATTGAAAAACCTTTTTTAATTTTAAAATTTGAAAATTGGTAGTAGTAAAGTTTAAATAGAGGGAATTTAATTTAAAAAATGATAAAAAGTAGCATAGCATTATTAGTTTTTCTATTTCTCTTCCCTCTAATTGTTTATGGTGGAGTATGGAAAAGTTGTTGTAGTTCTGGTTGTGATTTCACTCCAACTACATCTACAACAATAGGTTCTACTACTTATTATTGTTGTAGTAATGGGTGGCAAACTTCACCATGCGGAACTACAACCACTACTACTCCACCTACAACCACTACAACCACTTGTACTCGTTCTAATCCAACTGTTTCTATAACTCCATCTTCCCAAAGCGGAAATCCAGGAGAAAGCAAATCTTACACAGTTACTGTAACTAATAATGATAATTCTGCGTGTGGATCATCAACATTTAGTCTATCTGTTGTTAGTTGTCCATCTGGATGGAGTTGTTCTTTATCATCAACTAGCTTAACAATTTCTCCAGGAAGTTCGGCCTCAACAACAATAACAGTAACCTCATCTTCAAATGCACAAGCAGGAACTTATAGTTTTACAGTTAGAGCTACAAACAATCAAGCAACTAGCTATTATGGTCAAGGAAGTGCAAGCTATACTGTTTCTTTTCCAAACTGCTCTGAAGCCTCTCCAAGAATAATTCTCCATACTCCAATTCTTTATCCAGGTGGAAATATAAATGCTACTATAGAAATAGTTTGTAATGACTGGGAATATAAAGTTGTTAAAAACTTGACTTTGTCATTAAAAATTGATAATATTGAATGGTTAGAATGTTTCTTAAATGGAAAAGGATTAGTAACAGATTTAGGATGGAATGGAACTGAGCAAGATGTTTCTTCTTCATATTGTAAAAAAGGAAGTTATACTTCTAACCAAAACTGGTATTGTGATAATTATGGAAAATGTAAACATCAAAATTATAATTTGTATGTTTTTTCAGATAGTTCAAGGAGAAAAATAACCCTCAATTTTGTTTGTCCTGTTCCAAGAACTTTACCTGTAGGTACTCACACTCTTACAGTTGAGGCAAAAATATATAGAACAGAAATAAAATTGAGACCCGCAATTACAGGATTTATGGTAGTTGGCGTTTCTATAAAAGAAATTTTGATTCTTCCTTTAAGATTGTTTAGGCAACTAATATTTCCTCAAGTTTAAAAACCGAAAAGTTTAAATACTTTTCTTACTAATATTTAAATAGATTTATTATTTCACTGGTAGGTGGTTACATGGCTAAAAAGGAAGAAAAAATGAAGAAAGAATTGGTTTGTCCTGAGTGTGGAAGTAAAGATATAATAAATGATCCAACAAGTGGAGAAACTATATGTAAAAAATGTGGATATGTTTTTACAGATAATATAATTGATTTGACTCAAGATTGGAGGGCTTTTGATTCTGAGCAAATGTCAAGAAGGGCAAGAACTGGGGCTCCTATAACTTATAGTAAGCATGATTTAGGTCTAACTACAGAAATAGGAAAAGGTATATTAGAGCTTCATAAAGTAGCTCCAAGTAAAAGAGCTCAATATTATAGAATGACAAAATGGCATAAAAGATTGATTAGAAGTAAAGATAGGAATTTGTCCTATGCTTTGTCTGAGCTCCAAAGAGTTGTTTCTTATTTAGGTTTATCTAGGGTAATACATGAAAAGATAGCTAAATACTATAATGAGGCTGTTAATAAGGGATTAGTAAGGGGAAGAAGTATAGAGGCTGTTATAGCTGCTTTAACATATGCCGTATGTAGAGAAATGGGAAATCCAAGGACACTGGAAGAGATTATTGAAGCATGTAATGTTGAAAAAAGAGAGGTTGGGAGGGCTTATAGATATTTGGCAAGGGAACTTAAGCTAAGAATATTGCCGATACCACCGGAAAGTTTTGTTCCAAGATTTTGTTCTATGTTAGGTTTAAGCGATAAAGTCCAAGCTAAAGCACTAGAGATACTTAAAAAAGTTGAAAAGAAAGGCTTGAGTGCTGGAAAAGGACCTACTGGAGTGGCTGCTGCTGCCATATATATAGCAAGTATTTTGGTCGGAGAAAGAAGAACTCAAAGAGAAATTGCCGATGTGCTTGGTATAACTGAAGTAACAATAAGAAATAGATTAAAAGAAATTGCTAGTAAATTGGGTATAGAAAAAGAAATAGAAGAAAAGGAAATGAAGCAATCCTAGAACTTTATTGTCCCTGTTACTATTAGAGTTAAGATTAATATTAATATTGCTGCTATGGCTGTTATAGTTATACCAGTCTTAGTTTTTAGTAATTTCACTATTTTCATATATTTATCACCATATTTTGAATTTTCTGCAAACTATAAATGTTTTAGTTTAGAGATAAATAAAAAAAGAAAAGGGAAATTATTTGGATTATTGTGAAGTTTGTTGAGGTTGTTCTGACTTCTTTTTCCTTGGCATACTCTCCACCCCTATATTCTTTTCATTATGATACCTCTATATAAAGCTTGTTTTTTATTTAATTTTATAACCACTTCTAAGTAAGAACTTAGAAAAGTATTAAAATTTTTGTTTTAATGGTTAAGAATATTTTCTAGGCTATCAATTTCTGTTCCATCTAAAAGAAAAACTAATGAGTTATGTAAATCTAAAATTTTTTCAAAAATAAAGTCTTTTAGGTTTTTTGTTTTATTCAATATTAATCCTCCAACTAAAGGATTGAAAGATGGTAATATTATAATATTTTCTAATTTTCCAATTTTTCTTTTCGGCCTACCTTTAATAACTACTCTTTCTATTACTTTTTTACCATTTTTATAAATCTCTATCATAGGTTGTAAATGCCCTATAAGCCAATTCTTAGCATTCCATAATTTTGAAAAAGGCCAAGCATGACCATGAAAAAACCCATAATTTTTATATAAAAATCCTCTAGAGCTTTTAACTTCAACATTTTCAGGTACAATATATTCAATTTTATCATCATGATTTCCCTTACAGATTATTACTTTTTCAAATTCTTCACTCAATTTTTTTAAAAATTCTTTAATTCTAACTATTTCTATTTTTTTAGCCCTAGGAACTTTATGCTTAACATCTCCCAGTAAAATAATTTTTTTCGAATTCGTTCTTTCTTTAGCATTTTTCAATATTTCTACAAATTCTTGCTCTTGGAAAGGAATTTTTATTCCATTTTTTTCTAACTCATATTCAAATCCAATATGTAAGTCTGTTATAACTATGGCCGAAATTTCTTCTATATATGCAATTGGCAAATCTTTTAATATTAATATTCCCATTCAACCACTTCTTTAATTTTTTCCCAATCTTCTTTTGAAGATTGGAGAAGATTAGGATTTCTAAGAATTGCTGCAGGATGATAAGTTGCAACTATTTTTAAATGAAAGCGTAAATTTGAAATAGAATAAATTTTTCCATGCTGCTTATTCATGCTTAAAAATTCTAGACCAAACTTTGGAAAAACAGAAGAAGCAGCTACATTTCCAACACAAATTATAATCCTTGGATTTATTATCTCTAATTGTCTTTCTAAATAGCTAAAACAACTTTCTATTTCACTTTTTTCCGGTTGCCTATTATTTGGTGGTCTACATTTCACAACATTTGTTATAAAAATATCTTCCCTTTTCAATCCAGCAATTTTAATAAGTTCTTCCAATAATTTTCCAGCCTTTCCAACAAAAGGTCTACCTTGAATATCTTCATTATAACCAGGAGCTTCTCCAATTAAAACAATTCTTTTTTCTATATTACCTTCTCCGGGAACCGTATTTTTTCTATATTTAAAAAGATCACATTTTTTACAGTTTCTAATTTCTTCAGCAATTTTTTCTAATTGCTCTATTTTTTCATTTCTTGTATTCATAAAATTTTATTAAGAATTACCTATAATAATGTATGGGCTCGTAGTCTAACGGCAGGACGCCGCCCTGACGTGGCGGTAATCGCGGTTCGAATCCGCGCGAGCCCAACTTTATTAATAGTTTAAACAAAATTTTAGTAATGATTGATGTTCATTGCCATTTGGAGCATGATAGTTTAAAAAATGATATAGAAAATGTTATAAAAAAATGTAAAGAGGAGGTAAAGGCTTTAGTAACTTCTTCTCCCCATCCAAAAGATTTTGAATATTCTATTTTTCTAGCGGAAAAATTCTTTGGTTATGTTTATGTTTGCTTGGGTTTACATCCAGAATATATAGAAGATATTGATGAAAAAGTGATTGAAGATTTTAAAAGTTTTGTTGAAAAGAATAAAGATAGAATTTGTGGTATAGGTGAAATAGGTTTGGACTATTTTTGGATTAAAGATGAAAAATTGAGAAATAGACAAAAAGAATTGTTTATTGAATGTATAGAATTTTCTAAAAAATTGAATAAACCAATAGTTGTTCATATAAGAGAAGCTTATGAAGATGCATTAAAAATTTTAGAAGAAAGTGGATATCAAAAAGTTTTATTACATATGTTTGGTGGAGATAAATTTTTAGATAAAATTCTTTCCAATGAATGGAAAATCTCTGTAGGGCCTATAGTTTCGAGAAGTAAAGTTCATAAAAAAATTGTTAAAAGAATTCCTTTAGAAAGAATTATGTTAGAAACTGATTCACCTTGGATGAAAATAGATGGTAGACCATCTTTTCCTACTGATGTTAAGTTTGTTGCTGCTAAAATTGCTGAAATAAAGAAAATTGATATTAATGAAATAGAAAATGTTACTGATAATAATGCAAAAGAATTTTTTGGATTGAAGATTATTCAATAACTTCAATACTACATCTTGCAGGTATTTTGGACCTAAATTTTTTTAATGCACTTTTTGCAATTTCTAGATATTCTTTTTTTGTTTTAATCATTACTATTTTTGTCCCCGGCCTAACTTGTAAAGCAACTCCAACAGGTCTACCAAATGCCAATCTCATACCTTGACTATATCTGTCTGCTCCAGCACCTGTTGCTATTGGTTTTTCTCTAATAACATGAAATGGATATCTTAAAATTTGCATATAATAGTTTTGACTTCCTATCTTTTTTTCTAGATAGCTGTGGGCAACTATTCTAGCTGCTTCTAAAGCATTATGCCTTATTTGAACACCATCCTTAGAAACTAAATAAAGAACAATATCTGATTCCAAATTAGGATTTCCCATTCTAAACTGATGAATTTTTGGCATCGGTACACCAACTACATAACTCTTTCTTACATTCTTTTGGCTAACCCTAGTATAAGGTCTTTCTAATCTTCTTACTGTTCTTCCTGGTCTCAAAGCCATTTATGTTTATTTGAGTTTACAGTTTTTAAGTTTTTGTTGTAAATGAAAAGATTTAAATACTACCGTTAAGTAATAAATATGAAGTTTAAACCACGAGATCCAAAAGATTTATTAAAAATGACGGACTTTTTGTTTGAAAGTAATGAAGATTTACTCATAGCTTTAATAGGAGGATTGGCAGCTCAAGAAATTCTTTCATCTAGAGCGGTAAGACGTACGTCAGATATAGACATTGTTACCAAAGATAAAGAAACTGCAGAAAAATTGGTAGGTAGACTTTCAAATATAGGTTTTCAAGTCCATTATAATCCCGATTTAGACAAATATTCAGTATTTAATTGGGATGAAGGTATTCATATTGACATATATCTAGGAAAAGTTGGTACTTATGAAATTGATAATAAATTCTGGGAAAGGGTTATACAAGCAGAAGGTTCTTCCATAGTGTATGCTTCTCCTGAAGATTTAATTTCTATAAAATTGTATTCTTATCTTGCATCTTCAAGAGGAAAAGAAAAGCATTTAATAGATATATGTTGTATAATTCTTGGTAGAGAAGAAATAGATACTAAATATTTGGCTGAAAGATTTGTTTTCTTAAGTAAAATTTTAGGCTTTGAGCCAAAGTATTTCTTGAATTTGTTAAAAGGGATAGAAGAAAAGAAAAATATTTTAACTCAATTTACTTCAAAAGAAAAAAGAATGCTCAAAGAAGAAATTTCTTATCTAACAAAAAATCTTGAAAAGCAGTTATATTTTATTCAACCACAAAAAGCCTAGCCTTTGTTAACTCTATTAAATTGTTGTTATAAAGAAGAAAAGTGTTTTCTATTCTACAACCACCAACATTTCTAACATATATTCCAGGCTCCAATGTAAATACCATTCCATTTTCAAATTTGATTTCTTTCTTTTTCCCTTTTGGTATTCCTATTATTGGTAATTCATGAACTTTTTTACCAATTCCATGGCCTAGGGAATGTTTCATTTTATATCCTTTTTTTCTTAAAAATTTGTCAACTTTTTCAAAAACAGAAAAACAATTAATACCAACTTTTGTTTCTTTTTTAGCTAATTCATAAGCTTCAATAAGAGTTTTTACAATTTTTTCTTCTTCTTTCCCAATTTTAGATTTTATAAATGGAACTGTAACATCAACTTTATATCCTTTATAATCTACACCAAAATCAATATATCCTAAGCCTTTAATATATTTTGAGCTTGGTTTTGCATGAATTTTATATGCCCTTTTACCAGAAGCTACTAAGGTTTTAAAAGCTGGCTTTCCTCCCAACGATTTTATTTTTTTCTCCAAAATTAAGGCTAGTTCATTCTCTCTAATTTTTCTACTTTCTAAAACTTTTTCTATAAAATTTATACAAGAATTAGCTATAGAAGCAGCTTTTTTTATTAACTTTATTTCTTTTTTACTTTTCTTCATTTTTTGTTTGTTTTCTTAATGAAATATAAATCTCTTTAAAAAATTCTGGTTGCTCCGTATATATTTTTTCATTTTTTTCTAAATGAAGTAAAGGAACAAAATTTTCAACAATTTTTGAGCTCTCCCATTTTTCCACAATATCATTGAATAAAATTTTTTCTTTTTCTCTACTTTTTTCTTCAATTTTTTTAAATACGATTTCAATTCTTTTTGTTATATCTTCTTCAAAGTTTATATTTTTAACAAGTTTTTGTTTAAGTAAATCCCTTCTTTCTTTTTTTCTTTCTTCAATTTCCATAGCTTTTTTTAAAGCAATAACAAGCTCTTCTAAAGTAATTTGAACCTTAGGAATTCTTTTAACAGGATATGCCAACTTGAGTTTACTAACATCAAATTCAAAAAATGTTGGTATTTCTTCCTCCTTTTCTTCAATTTTTTCTTCCTCCTTTTTCATCAAATATTCTGCTTTTAACCTTAATAATAAAGCTGCGACAAAAACTACCTTTGCAGGAATTCTGAAATCTAATTCTTTAACTTTTTTTAAAAAGTTGATAAAACCGTCGCATAATTTTGCTATATCAACATTCCAAGGGTCAATCTTTTCTACATTAACTATATAATACAAAATTTGTTCCCAGCTTTCTTTTTCTATTATTACTTTCAATATGTTTTCTTCACTTAAATTTTCATTTATCATATTTCTTTTTGTTTTTTCAATTTATAGAATGATAAAAGAAACATTTTTTGGAATAATTCTTTTATTTATAGTAAAAATTTGGGTAGAATTAATAAAAGATGAAGCAATATTTATTCCTTTACCAAAAAATACAATTAGAAAGATTCTTAAAGCAGCTAAAATTTGTAAGAACGATTTATTGTATGATTTAGGTTGTGGAGATGGAAGAGTTGTTATTATTGCTTCAAAAGAATTTGGTTGTAAATCTGTAGGAATAGAAAAAAGTTATATTTTGGCAAAAATTGCTGAATATAAAGTTAGAAAAGAAAAACTTGGAAATAGAGTAAAAATAATCAATGGCGATTTTTTTAATATCAATTTAAAAAATGCAACAGTTGTATTTGTTTATTTGTCTTCTAGATTAAATAAAATGCTTGAGCCAAAATTAAAAAAAGAACTTAGAAAAGGAACTTTGATTTTATCGGCATCTCACAAATTTAACGATTTTAAGTTAATTAAAAAAATTAAAACAGGTCATTTTTATTCTTATATTTATAGGGTTTAGATTCCAAGAAAGCCAAAACCTTCTAGAGCTTTTTCTTCTTCCTCCTTAATTTTTTCTATAACCTTTTCTTTTTCACTACCTTCAATTTCTATAGAAAGATCCTTAGCTATTTCTTTCGCTCTTTTTATTTTATCTTCTGTACCTTGAATTAAAAAGTAGAATCCATTTTTTCCAAAATCTGAAGCATCTCTTATTGTTATTGAAGCTCCAGAAACTAAATCATCCTTTTTTAGTATTTCTTCTAATTTTTTATACTTACTCTTTTCTGAAAACAGTAAAATTTCCATTTCTATTTTTAGTTTTTTATTTAAAAACTTAAATAGATATAAATACTTTCTATCTACATAGTTGTTATGAAAGTAGTTATTGGTGGTTCATTTAGATTTTACGATGAAATGAAAGAATTAAGAAGAGAATTAGAGGAAGCTGGAATTGAATGTAGTATACCAATACCTTTTACAAGTTTTGAAGATAGGGAAAAAATAGAGGAGTTTAAACAAGCTGTTAGAAGTGGAGAAATTAAATTAAATAGAAAAGATTATGAAGAAATAGGAAAAGTTGAGAGTTTGTTTTTTAATTGGATTGATGAATGTGATGTTTTTCTGGTTTGTAATGGGAACGGTTATATTGGAGTGAATACTGCAATAGATATAGGTTACGCTCTCGGAAGAAAAAAAGAAGTTATTCTTCTTTATCCTCCAGAAGATGCGGGTATTCAAGGTTTAGTTGAAGTTAAGCTATTGAAAGTTATAAGTAAAGATAAAATTGTAGAATATTTGAAAGGAAAAGCTTAATTTTTTAACAATATTTTAAGATGATTAAAGATATTTAAATTGGGTAGTTCTATTTTGTGCGATTTTAGCTATTTTTCTACTTTATTATGTTTTTGGTTCAAAAGAAAAAATTGAAATAGAAAGAAAAGAAGAAATTAATTCTACTATAGAAGAAATTGGTGTAAGTTATTATAGCAAAAATTTAGTTGTAAGATATATATCAAGAGGTTTTAATGAGACTTATCTTGTTGAAACTTTTCTTTTTCAAAACGAAGATAGTGCAAAGAAATTTATGGAGTACTTTTTAGAAAAAGTAAGTGATTCTATTTCTAATAAAGAACCTATTAAAATTTTTGATTTTGAAGGAATAATTGCATCTTTAACATATCGTCCTGGTTATGGTTTAATTGTTAGAAAGAATAATTATGTAATAGTTGCAAGCGGTCCAAATAAAAGTAATTTAATAAAGGTGGTTGAATGGATAATAGAAAAATACTAATAATTTTAATTTTTAGCATTATTGGCATAACTATTTTTTCAGATATAGTAAACTCATGCCATTTAGGGCAGCAAACATGTTATACCGATAGTGGTTGTCGAAATCAATATTCAGGTAGTTGCTATGATTGGTATTGGGATTTTGGAGATTGCCAAGTGGGATTTGCCATAGGTCAATACTATATCTTCAAGGGGATGTATGTATGTAACGGACCTGAAGCAAAATGGTCTACAAGTGGATCAAATGGTCAAATATGTAAGGTAAGATGGGGTTGGAATTGTGGTAGTGAGTTTGAGGGAAAATATGATGCCTCTCGGAATATTTGTGTAAAATGTGAAGGAAAAAAGAAAGTTGAAGGATATATATGTTATAACGGAGTAGGTAGTAGGGTTTCTCTTGGTTATTGTGAAAGCGCTTGTGGAGCAGATAGTTGTTGTGATGATGTTACTCCTAGTAGTTATGTTTATTCTTCTGCCTGTAAAGGTTTTTGTAATTCTAATTGTGGGTTTACTTCTTGGAGTGTAAGTATAACATCAAGTGCAACAAAGGTTAAAGTAGGTAATTCTGTTACTATTACAGCTACATCTAGTATTTCTGTTGATTCATCACAAGGCTACTATCTTGATATACTTGAAGGCAGTACGATTGTACAGACTTGTAATAGTGGAACTACTTGTTCTTATACTGTTAGTAAATCATCAACAGGATCATATAATTATCGTGCTAGGGTACGACATACTTCATTAGGAGAAATAGCAAGTAGTTCTGCTATAACAGTTAGTTGGGTTCAATGTTTAAGCGATAATGATTGTGAAAGAGGATACAGATGTGACACCAGCAGTGGAAAATGTTACACTTCATGTGATGCTGATGCCCAATGTAAATCAGGATATTATTGTTATTGTGGAGCATGTAGTTCCAGTTGGGATAATGGGAATTGTGGCACAGATAAATGTTGTAACAAGAGGATTGAGTATTTTGGAGTTTTAAAAGGGATGTGTGTAGACTTGGAAACGCGTTACACTTCTGGCTCTATCTCATATATTTGTGCTCGCTCTTAATGTCTTAGTTTTTACCAGGAGTTGGAGAATCATAATAGCTATCTGCTCTTAAGGATATTCCAACCCAAACTATTTTGTCTTTTAAAGATTTAAAAGTTGGATGAGCAGCAGCTAGAGTAGAGTAAGTATAAAAGTAGAACCTATTCCAGTGAGGAGGGTTTAATATAAATACTACATCATCGGATCTTAAATTGGGCTCTCTTTTATCTTGCATTCCTACTTTTATATCTTCTCCTAATCCATTTGGTGATGAAAGAAATGCATAACCATTTCCTGGAAATATAATAGCCTTTCCTTTCAATTTTTCTATTAAAGATTGAGGTAAGCCAAAAATTGCTGGCTCATAACCATGAGCTGTTTGTAAATTATTCCCACTTCCAGCATAATGGCTAAAAAAATGAGATTCAGCAATAAAAGGTATTCCAAAAGCTCTAAAAATTGTATTTCCTTGATGAGATATATTTTCAAATTCACCTACACTCTTCCAACCACACTCTCTGAAATGAGTATAAGCATAAAGCCATTTGATTTGATCTCCATATTTCCACCCTTGTATAATGTTGTCTGCCCCATTTCTTGTAGGATCTGTAGAAGCAATCCATACGCTTTCTTCCCAAGATTTAGCTCCAGGTACCTCCCATTCATATATATCATTAACTCCAATCCATTCACTTACTGTATATCTTAGGCCATGGTATCCTCTATCTGTAAGCCAACCTCCATACATGGCTTTTACAGACATTCCGTAAGGATCTTGTAGGTCCCATCCCTTTTTTAAATAATCATCAATAATTTTTGGGTATAACTTTTCCATATCATTAAGAAATTGTTTCATGGCTTTTACTCCAGTAATTAGCTTACCATCTCTTTTATAATAATATAACGGCAATTGCCAAAACACATGATTTGCAATTTTTCTATCTATTTCATTTGGAATCCATTCTTCTTGGATTTTAGAATCATACCAAGGAAATACCGTAATTCTTTGAGTTACATTTCCTGCTTGAGGAGTAGAATACCAATAGTAATTCCATTGTTGAATAATAACGTCCCAAGCTTCTTTACTATCTAAGCTATGTTTTTCAGGAAAAGTTGGGATTGGGATTCCATAGTCATTTCCGTTAACATTCGCTAATCTGACGTAAATGTCTATGTAGTTTTGTTTGATTTTAGCCCCGAAAGATGGCCAGATTTCAGGATGCTCTAATACATATGGAGTAAAACCTAGATGTTTTGCCATTACCCAAACTACTCCAGGAATATCATGATATACGAGAATTTCAATATTTCTATTAAGATTATCTTTTACTATTATTGGTTCAAAGTCCATCAGTATTTTTCCATTTTCGCTTTCTGTAGCTTTAACTAATAATTTCAAATTCTCAAATTCTTCTGGAACATTAAAATTCCTAACAGCAATTGCATAATTTCCGATTGCAAATATTGTTTCATTCTTTGGATATTTATCTTCAAATCCTAATCTTATTGCTAAATCTAAAGAATAGTCTGTATCTTTGAATTTTTCTTTAGATAAATTTTCATTTAAAACAACTTTATATAAATCCTTAGTTAAGTTTGAAATATGGTCAAGCTTTCTCAATTCTTCATTTTCAATTTTTCCATCTTGAGAAAATCTTAAGAAATAATTTTCCAAATTTTTTACACCATTATCAATAAAAGGTTTGTTTTCAATTAGTTTGTCGTTAAAACTTTTTTCATTTAAATCCATAATTCCATCATTATCTAAAGGTAAGCCATATTTTTTTGCAAAATTTATATCATTTGTTTTATTGTAAAGGTAAGCCACATTAGGATTTGGTTTATTTATATCTAATCCATTTTCAATTTCGAACTTATTTGTTAAACCATCGTTATCGTAATCTGAATTTAAAAATTTTTCATGTTCTTCTTTCAATCTTTCTTCTTTCTTTTTCTTAATGTAATTATAAACTCCTAGGCAAGCTAAGCCTAAGGTTATCGAGCTTATAATAAATATTGGTAAAATGCTTTTTCCAATTTTGTTAGTAGAGTAAAAAATTTGTGTAGTAGATTCTTTTTCTTTTTCATATTCTTTATCAATAAATAAATTTTTTATGAAATTCTTTACTTTATTCATATGAAAATTAAAAATGAAAAAAATTTAAGTTTTTAAATTATGTTATGCATAGCCTTAAGGTCTTTTTCAATCAATTTTAAATCTTCAGGTATTTCTATTTCTATTGGATCTTTTAAAGAAATGTTTTTTTCTTTTTTAATTTTCCAAACAAAAGAGTTAAATTCAATAATTTTTGGAGTTAAGTATGTTAAGTCTTCAACTTCAGTTTTTTCTTCAAATTTTTCTGTGTGAATACTTTTTTTTGAATATAAATTTAGCCAAATGTAATCTGTTATAAATGGTATAATTGGAGCAAGTAATTTTAGACATATTTTCAAAACTTTATGAAGAGTATAAATTGCTGCTTTTCTTTCTTCTTCGCTAAAACCTTCACCATAGCTCCTTTTTTTAACTAATTCAATATAGTGGGAAGCAAAAATATTCCATAAAAATTCTCTTACTTGAGTAGCTGGGATAAAGAAATTAAATTGTTTATAACCTTCTAAACATTTTTCATAACATTTTTTTAACTCACTCAAAATCCATTTGTCTGATGGTAATAACTTACTTTCATCAAAATTTTCAACAACTTCAAACTGAGAAATATATCTAGCAATATTCCACAGCTTTGTAATAAATAAAGAAGCATTTCTAAATCTTTGTTCACTTGCTCTAAAATCATAACCTAAACTAGATTCACTAGCTCCCCAAAATCTAAAAGCATCAGCCCCATACTTTTCTATAACGGGTAAAGGATCAATAACATTTCCCTTACTTTTACTCATTTTTTCTCCTTTTTCATCAACACAATATCCACTAATCCAAGCTTTTTGAAAAACTTTTTTTCCAGTTAATTGATAGCATCTAAGTAAAGTATAGTAAAGCCAAGTTCTAACTATATCTTTACCCTGAGGTCTAATTGTTACAGGAAAAGTTTTTTCAAAAAATGCTTTATCTTCTAAATATTTAGTTATAAAAAGTGGAGTTATACTAGAATCAAACCAAGTATCAAAAGTTCTTTCTTCACCAACAAATTCATTATATCCACATTTTTTGCATTTCTCAAAAGGAGCTTTTTCTTTCCATGGTCTATAATATTTACCTGGTTTAGGTAAATGAGGTTCACCACATTTTTTACAATACCAAATAGGAATTTCAGTAGAGTAATATCTTCTTCTTGAAATTGGCCAATCCTTAGTTATGCTATTTATCCAATTTATTAAAAGTTGTCTATGGAATTCTGGCAAAAATTCCAACTCTTTAGCAATTTTAAGCATTTCTTCTTTGAAAGGCAATTGTTTTAAATATATTTCTTGCATAGGTATTATTTCTATAGGATTATGACTCCTTTCACAAGTAGGAACACTATGAATTATGTCTTCAACTTTAACTAATAACTTATTATTTTCCAGATCTTTAACAATTTCTTCTCTTGCCTCTTCAACTTTTAAACCAGCATATTTTCCTGCAGCAGAAGTCATTTTACCGTCTAAATCAATTGCGATTATTTCTTCAAGATTAAGCTCTCTAAACAAAACTACATCATTATAATCTCCATAGCTACAAACCATTTCTATTCCAGTTCCGAAATCCATTTTAACTATAGGATGTGCAATTATTGGGACTTTTTTGTTGAATATTGGAACAATAGCTTTTTTACCAATTAAATGCTTATATCTCTCATCTTCCGGATTAACTAAAACAGCTTGACAAGAACATAATAATTCTGGCCTAGTTGTAGCAATTATAATTTCTTCTCCATCTTCAACTTTAAATTTTATGTAAAAAAGTTTTGCTGGCAAATCTTCATATACAACTTCAGCATCAGCTATAGTAGTTTTACAAACGGGGCAATAATTGTTAGGCCTAGTATCAAAATAAATTAAACCTTTATTCCACAATTCTATAAAAGTGGCTTGAGTCAATTTTCTATATTCTTCACTATCAGTTTGATAGTAATTTTTAAAATCTCCACTTATTCCAAGCATTTTCATGATTTCTATCATTTCGGCTTCTAGTTCATCTAAAGCCATTTTACAATATTTTAAGAATTCTTCTCTCGGCATAGAATGTAGGCTAATATTAAACCTTTTTTCAGCATATCTCTCTACAGCAATGCCATTTCTATCCATGCCAATTGGAAACAAAACATTATATCCAAGCATTCTGGCTGTTCTAGCTATCATATCTATTTGCGAATAATGGGATGCTGCGCCAATATGCCAAGGTCTTCCGCTAGGATATGGTGGTGGGGTATCTATAACAAAGATGTTATTTGCATTAATATCAAACTTGTAAATCTCTTCTCTTTCCCAAATTTCTCTAATTTCTTTTTCTTTATTCTTATTCCACCTTTTTTCAATTAACTTTGGTTTCATTAATTTGTATTAAAATAAAAATTTAAATTTATGGAGATAGAAGAGGTTTT
>JAVZSS010000012.1:0-15702 GCA_044343155.1 Candidatus Aenigmatarchaeota archaeon | reverse complement strand
AAGAAAAGAAATGAAATATGAAGAAGCAGACAAAATTAGAGAAATTCTTAAGGAAAAATTTGGAATTTTAGTAGAGGATACAAAAGAGGGCAGCAAGTGGAAAAAGATTAAATAATAGATTTCGAATTAAAGTATGATAATTTCAGTAATTTCAGACATGCATTTGGGTTTTTCTTATGATGAAAGATTAGAAGAGGATAGCTATAAGAATTTTGAAATTGCAATGAATAAGGCCTTAGAAGATAGTGACTTAATAATTTTGGCTGGAGATTTATTCGATAGTAGGGCACCAAAAACTAAAGCTTGGGCATATGCTTTAAAAATTTTATCTAAAGCGACTTTAGTGGAAAATAGAGGAGTAAAACTTGTAGAAACTGATAAAAAGTTAAAAGAAGCTAGTATTAAAACTTTATCTCATATTCCAATTATAGCAATTCATGGAAATCATGAGATTAGGGCTAGAGGAGAAACTAATGCCATAGAAGCTCTTGAAAATGCAGGATTATTGATATATTTAGATAAGAATTATGTAATATTTGAAAAAGATGGAGAAAAAATTTGCATATATGGATTATCTCATGTTCAAGAAAGATTAGCTAAGGAAATTTTGGATAAGTGGAATCCTTATCCTAGAAAAGATATGTTTAACATTTTAGTTATGCACCAAAATATTTCCCCATTTATATATTCTCCTCTTGAGCAACCAACTATTTCTTTAGATAATTTACCTTTAGGTTTTGATTTGATAATAGATGGTCATATTCATACCAAAACCTTAGAAAAAATAAATAATTCTATATTTCTAATACCTGGAAGTACGATTATAACTCAGTTTCAAATGGAAGAAGCCGAAAATCAAAAAGGTTTCTATAAAATAAATACAATAACAAAAGAAGTAAACTTTATACCAATAGAATCTAGAAAATTCTTTTATGAAATTTTTGACATAAAACAAGGCGAAAATGGAAAAGAAAAAATAGAAAGAAGAATTAGAGAAATAATATTTAAAAATATTCAACCAGTAATAAAGTTTAAAATAAATGGGGATATTTCTGAAAAGGATTTGAAAGATTTGGAAAGAAAATATTATGATTCGGCTATATTAATATTTTCTAAAACACTAGAATCTGAAGAGCTTACTAAAAAGTTAGAATTTTTAAGAAATATTAAAGAAGAGAAATTAAGCTTGGATGAACTTGGAATATCAATATTAAGAAAATGTTTAGATGAAGCTGGATTTAAACATAGCTTCGATTTTTACTCAATTTTTAATTTGTTAAAAGATGAAGAAGTTGATACTGCATTAAAAATAATTCTTGGAGAACAATCAACTTTGAGGATGGTAAAATGATAAGAAGGGTAATTTTAAGAAACTGGAAAAGTCATTTAGAATCTGTTTTAGAATTTCCTAAAGGAGTTAACATAATAGTTGGCATAAACGGTAGTGGAAAATCTAGCGTTTTTGATGCAATTTGTTTTGGTCTTTATGGAACTACTCCAGACTTACAATCGAAAAAAATAAAGCTAGATGATCTAATAATGAGAAAACCTTACCAAAAGGATGAAGCTGAAGTTTTAATCGAATTTGAAGCTGGTGGAAATATTCTTACTGTTAAAAGATCAATAAGAATGGGAAAGGGAAGTAGCGCAGAAATAAGAGAAAATGGAAAACTTATAGAAGCATTTAGTACTCAAAGAGTTAATGAAATAATAGCAGAAAAAATAAAAACAAGCTACGAACTATTTTCTAAAATAATCTATTCAAAACAAAATTCCTTAGATTATTTCTTGAATTTATCACCTTCTGAAAGAAAGAAAAAAATAGACGAAATTTTGATGATAGAAAATTTTGAAAGAGCTCGAGTTTCTTGTAATATGCTTATAAATAGAATAGAAGACAAAATCATAGAAAAGGAAAATTTTGTTAGAGTTTTTAACTATGAAAAAATTTTAAAAGATAGAGAAAGTAAGGAAAATGAAATTAAAGAAATAGAAATATGGTTAGATGGATTAAAAAAAGAGCTAGCAGAAATTAGTGCCAAAAGAGTTATTATGGAGGAAGAGTATTCTAAGTACAAAAAAATTAAGGAAAATCTAGAAAAGTTAAAAGTTGAAGAAGTTTCAATTTCATCTAAAATAGAACAGCTTACCAAAGATTTAGAATTATTATCTTCAAGCTATCAAAGCTTGGATAAATCTTCTTTAGTTAAAGAATTAGAGAAAATTAAAAGGGAAAACAAAGATCTGGAAAAATATCTTTCGGATATTAAAACAAATTTAGAAAAAAAGATAAATGAAAAAGCTGAATTGATATCGTCGATAAATTTAGGAAATAAAAAGATTGAAGAAATAAATAAAGAACTGGAAGAAATAAAGAAAATTGAAGAAGAAATTTTACAAATTGAAAAAATATCAAACTATCAAGAATTAGAAAGAAGAGAAAAAAGTTTAATAGAATTAAGATCTTCTGTTGTCTCTTTAAACAATGAAATAAAAAACATTCAAGATTCTTTAGAGAAACTTAAAAGCGCTGAAAGCAAATGTCCAGTCTGTGATAGCAAATTGACAGAAGAAAAGAAAAAAGTATTGATAGACAAAAAGAATGAGGAAATAGAAGAAAAGAAAAAAATTATTAATGATACAATTGAAAAAATTAAAGTAGCTGAAATTGAAATTGAAAAAATTAAGAATGATTTGAAAAAACTAGAAAGTCTTAAAATTAAAGTTGGTAGAAAAGAGAATTTAGAAAAAGATTTAGAATTATATAAAAATCAAATTATTATTGATAATGATAATTTAAAGACCGTTGAGAAAGAAATTGAAAATATAAAGAAAGAGATTGAAGAAAAGGAAAAAGTATTGAAAGAATACTTAGAGAAAAGGTCTGAGCTAGAAAATTTATTAAATAGAATAATTGAATTTGAAAACAAAAAAGAAATGCTTGAAAATTTGAGAAAAAAGTATGAAAATATTAAAATAGAAATAAATAGTTTGGAAAGTCAAATGCCACTAATTTCTTTAGATCAAATTGAAAAAGATTTAAGAACTTTAGTTTCAAAAGAAAGAGAAATAGCTATAGAAATAAAAAATAAAGAAGAATTAATATCTAGATTAAAAAAAGATTTGGAAGAAATTTTGAGACAAATTTCTATTTTCGAAAAAGAAAAACAAGAAATAGAAAGACTGAGAAAAATAGTTGTCGATCTTAAAATATTTAGAGATGCCTTAAAAATAACTCAAGAAAGACTTAGGGAAGAATTCGTTGAGGCAGTTAACTCCTATATGAATGTAATTTGGACTAATCTTTATCCTTACAAAGATTTTATTTCCATATCTCTAAATATAGATGAAGGCGACTATGTTCTTCAACTTCAAGAAAGGTCTGGAAAATGGATAAATGTAGAAGGTATAGCATCTGGTGGGGAAAGAAGTTTGGCTGCTCTAGCTTTAAGAATTGCTTTTTCCTTAACATTAGCTCCTCAACTAAAAGTTTTGATATTAGATGAGCCTACACACAATTTAGATGCTAAAGCTGTAGAAGAATTGGCTAGAGTTCTAAGGGAAAGTGTTTCCGAATTTTTAGATCAAGTATTTATAATTACTCATGATGAAAGGTTAGAGGAAGCTGTTACTGGTAAAGTTTATAGATTTGAGAGAGATAAAGAAAAAGATGATTTTACTAGAGTTGTAGAGATTTAAAAATTGAAAAATATATTAAAGTAATTGAGGTGTATAAAAAATGGTAAAAGGAACGCCATCAATGGGAAAAAAGCAGCATGTATTGCATATAAGATGTAGAAGATGTGGTAGGACTTCATATAGAGTGGATAAAAAATATTGTTCTGCCTGTGGATATGGAAAAACCAGTAAAATTAAAAAATACTCTTGGCAAACACACGATTTACAAAGAAATAGAAGATTTTAATTTCCTTAAATTTTAAACCATCTACTTAAACTTTTTTGTTGCTGTTTTTCCATAGCCTGCTTTATTTTTTCAATCGCATTTCTTATTCTTTCTTCAGAAAAATTATGCTCTTCAACCATAAATTTAATTAAACCTTCTTCATTTGGTTCTTTCCAAACTAAATTATAATTATCAGTAACAGGAGGGTTCAAGAAAAAGTCATAAATCTCTTGAGCACTCACATCAAACTTCCACTCTATTTCTTTCAATATATTTTCAAGTGTCTTTTTTTCTTTAACCAATTTTAATGCTTTTTTTGGCCCTATGTTTTCTATTCCCTCTGGATTATAGTCTGTACCAACAAGTAAACCAATTAATATAAGTTGTTCTCTAGTTATACCTAAATTTTTCAATACTTCCTCAAGCTCTATTAGCTCAGGTTTTATTTCAACATAAACCTCTTTATTTGGCAATTTTCTTCTTCCAGTTAAATTTAAGTTTCTTATTAATCTAGGGGAGCCAACTAGCAAAGAATCGTAATCTTGAGAAGCGGAAGCCCAAACATCTCCTTTTTTAGCCATATAAGCTGCTTGCATTTCCCCTTCACTAGGAGCCTGAACATATGGAATACCCATTAACTCTAAAAGTTTTTTTGCATCATCAACTAACTCTTTAGTTAATCTGGCTGTAGCTTGTGCATATTTTAAAACATCTTCTATTCTTCCTTCTTCAATTGCCAATCTTAGCTTTTCTTCAGCTTCTTTTTTTATTTCTTCTCTTCTTTCTTGAGTAACTTTTTTAAATTTTGGTGGTTCCCCATCAAAAACATAAACCGGTTTTATTCCTTCTTCTATTAAATTTACAGTTCTATAAAACAAGCCAGACAAATGGGAAGTTATTCTTCCTTTACTATCTTTTAAAGGCTCCCCTGTATCTTTATCTCTAACAATTGCCAAAAACTGATATAATGCATTAAAAGCATCTATTGCTATTTTTTTACCAACAAGGTCTTTAATTTCAATTTCTTTCTTTGGTATAATTGAACCAATCTGAACTCCCATATTTCACATTTAAATTTTATTTTATAAACCTCTATAACTATTAAAAATAATGCCGATTAGTACCGCACCATATAGAAGAAAATATGAGCATACGCATTCTAGAGGAAGCGAAACGGTAGTGGAATGTAGCTTTTGCGGAAGGAGATTACCTAGGTATAAAGCTTTCATTTTAAAAAGAAAATTTTCAATAAACGATCCGACCTTAAAAAAGCAAATAGATCCAAAGTATGTTCACTCTTTTGAAAGAAAGTATTATGTTTGTCCAAGTTGTGCAAGATTTAGAGGAATAGCTCAACCTGGAAAAAGTGTAAGAAAGAAGCACCTTCAAATTTAAAGATTAAAGTCAAAAATCCAATTAAAATTATGAATATTATTGAAAAAATAAAAAGTTTAAGGGGAGCTGGCTATAGGAAATTGTTAGAAATTTCTACTACAAAAGAAGAAGTTTTACCAGGGTTTGTAATTAAAAAAATATCTACAGTTCAAGAGCTTCCAACCTTTACTGATATTAAACAAACAGATGTCACATACCCTGTACTAGAGCCATTTTCTTATGTTAATATTAAATGGGATGAAAATCAAAAAATATTGATTTATAATGTAATAGAACCTCAACTAGATGAAAATGAAAAAAATATCTATGAAAAAATAAGTAAAACACTCATAGAAATGGTTGAAGTTAGTTTGGAAGAAGTAAAAGAAGAATCTAAGTCTTTGGAATATTTAAAAAACAATGTTAATAAAATAATTAAAGATTTGGGAATTAAACTGACATCAACTCAATATCTTAAAATAATGTACTATGTTTATAGAGATTTTATTGGGTATAACGAAATTAATACAATACTTAATGATCCTTATGTTGAAGATATAAGTTGTGATGGAATCAATATTCCAGTTTATGTCGTTCACAGAAAATTTGGTAGCTTAAAAACAAATATTATTTTTAGTGATGGCGAAAAATTAAGAAGATTTATAATTAAGTTAGCACAAAGAAGTGGAAGATATGTAAGTTATGCTGAACCAATTTTGGATGCAACACTACCAGATGGCTCGAGAGTTGCTGCAACTTTAGCTCAAGATGTAGCAACTAGAGGTGGTACTTTTACTATAAGAAAATTTACAGAAAAACCTTTTTCTCCTATTGAGCAACTAGAACTAAAAACTGTAAACGAAGATATTTTAGCGTATCTATGGTTTTTAATAGAGCATAGGGCGTCTATGTTAGTAGTTGGTGGTACAGCTACTGGTAAAACTTCTTTTCTTAATTCTATCTGTATGTTCATAAAACCTGAAGCAAAAATAGTTTCAATTGAGGATACTAGAGAGTTGAGATTGGTTCATGAACATTGGGTACCGGGCCTAGCTAGACCAGGATTTGGAATTCCTTTACCTTCTGGAGAAAAATATGGCTCAGTAACCCTTTTTGATTTATTGAAAGAAGCTTTTAGGCAAAATCCTGATTATGTTATTGTTGGAGAAACAAGAGGTGAAGAAGCTTATGTCCTTTTCCAAGGAATTGCTTCTGGTCACGCATCATTAAGTACATTTCATGCCGGTTCTGCTTCAGACGTTATAAAAAGGTTAATTACACCACCAATAGAGCTACCACCTTCTTTACTTGAAAGTCTTGATGCTATTATTGTTATGACATTTGCAAAAGAAAAAGGAAAAGCCTCTAGAAGAGTAAAAGAAATAGAAGAAATAGAAAAAGTTGATGAAAATGGTAATGTTAAAACCATTACAGTTTTTAGATGGAATGCTGGAGAAGATAAATTTGAAAAAGTTGGCGAAAGCATTAAGCTAAAGAAAATAGCAAATAATTTGGGTTTATCTTATGAAGATGTTATGAAAGAATTGGAGAGAAGAAAAAAATTCTTGATTTGGTTAAAAAATCAAAATATTAAAGATTATGTGCAAGTTACTTCCTATATTAACGAATACTATAAAACTCCTGAAAAATTTTGGAAAATTATAGGAGAGGAAGTAGAATTAAGAAAAGAAGAAAAGACTATTGAGGTAAAAGAAAAAATAGAAGAGAGAAAAAAAGTATATCCTTCTTTTCAATTATTAGGACTAATGCTTATGAAAAGAAAAAATAAATAAATAAATGGGAATATTATCTTCAATAACAAAAGTTTTTACTCCATTAATAGAAAAAAACGAAGAATTTTTTAAATATCTTAAAGAATCTTATCTTAAATCTGGTTTAAAAATGCCATTTCTAAGTTATGCTAGCTTAATGATTTTTATATCTATCTTATCTTTTTTTTATGTATCAATTTTTTCCTATTTTTTACTTTCCATATTTTCTGTTCCTAAAACAATTTCCATAATTTATTCAATTTTAGCTGGAATGTTAACTTCAGCAATAAGTTTTATATTTCTCTATTTTTACCCATCCCAAAGAGCTTCATCTAGAAAAAGAAACATAGAAAATTCTTTACCATTTGTTTTGATTCATATGAGCGCACTAGTAGATTCTGGCTTACCACCATATCAAATGTTCAAACTAATCTCTACATTTGAAGAATATGGCGAACTATCTAAAGAATTTAAAAAAATTGTAAGAAATATAGAAGAGTTCGGATTAGATCCAATGACTGCAATAAAAGAAGTTGCAAATAGAACTCCTTCTGAAGACCTACAACAACTCCTACTTGGTTTCGTCACTACTACAGAAAGTGGAGGAAATATTAAGCTATATTTAAAAACAGTTGGAGAACAAACTTTATTTGATTATAGAAAAAAAAGAGAAAAATATATAAGAACCCTAGATTTAATGTCTGAGCTTTATACTGGTATAATAATTGCATCCCCCCTTTTCCTAGTTGCTATGCTTGCGATTATGAGTATGATTCAACCAACATTAGGAGGATTTACGATAAAAGACTTGGTTTGGCTTGGCACCTATGTTTTAGTACCAGCCATAAATATTATATTTTTACTATTCCTTCATACAATGGAGGTCGAAATGTAATGGAAAAGAACTTTTTAATTATTATTGTTTTAAGCATTTTTGTTGGAGGCTTACTATTTTTTATTAACATTTCCATATTTTCAAAAATACCAGAATTTTTATTAGTATCTTCTCTTTTAAATATATTTTCCGCACTAATTATAATTCTTCCTATTGTAGTTTATCAAATATCAGTATACACAAAATTAAAAAGAATAGAAACATATTTTCCAATATTCTTAAGAGATTTGGTTGAAGCTTCAAGAGGAGGTTTAACTCTACCTCATGCTTTAAAATCAGTTTCTAATAATGATTACAAAGAATTAACTCCAATAATAAAAAAACTTGCATATAGATTAGAATGGGGTATTCCTATAGATGAAGCTTTAATGGCTTTTTCTAAGGAAGCTAAATCCAAACTTATTTCAAGAATTGTAGCTTCAGTAATTGAAGCACAAAGGTTTGGTGGAAATGTTGTAGATACTTTTCAGTCTTTAACAGATGTTACAATTGAAATTGATAGGTTGAGAAAAGAAAGAGCAACTTATCTTCAAGGACAAATAGTTACTGGTTACATAATTTTCTTCGTCTTTTTGGGAGTAATAATTGCAATTGAAAAATTCTTACTTCCAGGAATAAGTTCAGGAACTCCTAGTTTAGCACAAGCAGGAACTCAAAACATTCAAGTAACTGATTTAACACAATTCTTTAAAAATACATTTAGAGATATAATAATAATTCAAGGTTTATTTGCTGGCTTATGTGTTGGTAAAATGTCTGAAGGTAATGTAGTTGCTGGAATTAAACATAGCTTATTTATGATTTTTGTTGGAATGATAGTTTTTACTCTACTTTCAGCTTAAATGATAAAAGAAAAAGTAAATAAATGAAAATAGCATTTTTACCTGGATTTGAAAAAAAATTTAAAGAAATATTGGGAGAAGAATTTTGTAAATTAGAAGAGTGTTTACACATAAGACCTAAAAAAACTATTAGAATAAATACTCTTAAAGTGGATGTTAAAAAAATAAAAGAAAGATTAATTAAAAAAGGGTGGAAACTAGAAGAAGTTCCTTGGTATAGGAATGCTTTTTTTGTTGATTCAGAAGAAAAAATATCCAAAGCTGAAGAGCATTTTCTAGGATACTTTTATATACAAGACGCTGCAAGTCTTGTACCTCCTTTAGTTTTAGATCCAAAAGAAAATGAAATTATCTTAGATCTCTGTGCCTCTCCTGGCTCAAAAACAACTTTTATTGCAGAATTAATGAAAAATTCTGGTCTAATTATAGCTAATGACATTTCTCCAAAAAGAATTGAAGCTTTATCATGCAATCTACAAAAAATAGGGGTATGTAATACTATAGTTACGATGATTGATGGTAGAAAAATAGAAAAAATTAATATCAAGTTTGATAAAGTTTTAGTAGATGCTCCTTGTAGTGGGAGTGGGACTTTTATAAGTAGTTTTAGTGTTTTGAATTTCTGGAGTGAGCATATTGTTAAAAGATTGAGTAATCTACAAAAACAACTAATAAAATCTGCATCAAAAGTTGTTAAAAATGGGGGGGAAATAGTTTATTCAACTTGCTCAATTGATCCAGAAGAAAATGAAGAAATTCTTGAATATGCTGTTAGAAAGTTAAATTTAGAGCCAGTAAAAATTGAAGTAAAGGGCTTAAAATATAGAAGAGGGATTCAAAGCTATAATGGAAAGGAATATAAATATTCAGAATATGCTATAAGATTTTATCCATTCGATAACCTAACAGAGGGATTTTTTGTATGCAAGTTGAGGAAATGAATAAAAACGAAATTCAAAATCTGGAGAAAATTTTAGTAAAGAATTATGGTTATTCTATAGATTTTAGTAATTTCCGTGTTTTTAAAAATAAAGAAGGAAAAATTTACCTTCTAAATAAAATTAATGTTAACTCTCAAATAATAAGTAGAGCAAGCTATTTGGGTTTGTATTTTGGAAAAATTAAAAGAAATGAAAAAATTCAGTTATCTGTAGAGGGGTCGCA
This sequence comes from Candidatus Aenigmatarchaeota archaeon, assembly GCA_044343155.1. Classification (GTDB taxonomy): domain Archaea; phylum Aenigmatarchaeota; class Aenigmatarchaeia; order CG10238-14; family SpSt-28; genus SpSt-28. Next base: position 5,751 of record JAVZSS010000012.1, on the reverse strand, counting down.
AATGATTGGAAAATATGCCAATAAAAATATTGCAATTTTAGATAGAGAAAACGTTGAAAGATTTATGGAAGGATTAAATTGTAAATGGGTTGAATTAATTAATTGTGAAGTTAACAATTTTGTTTTAATAAAATTTGGAGAAGATTTTTTTGGCTCCGGTATTTTAAGAGAAAATCATATTGAATCTTTAATTCCAAAAGGAAGAAGAATTATGAAAGAACTTAAAAAAATTTAGATTTATTTAAAAAGTTTAAATTAAATATAATGAAATTTAGTGTTTTGATTGGTGGAAAAGCAAGTGATGGAATAGAAAAATCCTCTATAATTCTTGCGAAATCCTTAATAAAATTAGGATTCTATTGTTTTGTTTATAGAGAATATGGTTCTTACATTAAAGGTGGGCACGATTTTTCAATCTTAACATTTTCAGATAGAAAAGTAAATTCTCATGAAAAATATTTAGACTTAATTTTAGCTTTTGATAAATCTTCAGCAGAAAAACATGAAAACGAATTAAAAAACGGGGGAATAATAATTTGTGGGGAAGAATATAAATCTAAAAATTGTATTTTTCTTAACTACAAAGAAATAATTCAAAAATTAAATGCACCAGAAATTACTAAAAATTCGGCTTTTTTGGGAGCATTCTTTAAAACTTTTAACCTTCCTTTAGAACCACTTTTAGAAGAAATAAGAAAAGAGATAGGAGAAATAAACGAAAAGGTTGCAAAAATTTCTTATGAAAATTTTAATTTTTCAAGTAAAAAAATCTCTCTCCCAAAAAATAGTAAAACAGGGAAAAAACTATTTTTAGATGGAACTTCTGCAGTTGGTCTAGGAAGTATTTATTATGGCTTAGATTTTTATTTTGCCTATCCCATGACTCCGGCAACAAAACTTTTACATTTCCTTTCTTCCTTAAGAGAAAAGTATGATATAAAAACTTTTTTACTTGAAAATGAAATAGCTGTTGTAAATGCTTCTATTGGATCAAATTTTGCGGGAGCTATATCAATGGTTGGAACTTCTGGTGGTGGTTTTGATTTAATGGCAGAAACTTTAAGTTTGCAAGGTATGACTGAAGTACCATTAGTAATTTATTTAGCACAAAGATATGGTCCATCAACAGGAATGCCAACATATACTTCACAATCTGACTTGAATTCGGCAATTTATTCTGGTCATGGTGATTTTCAGAAAGTAGTTGTTGCTCCTGGGGATGTAGAAGAGGCATTTGAAAAAACTGTAGAAGCTTTTTATCTTTCTTATAAATATGGCATACTTTCAATAATACTTTCAGATAAACATCTTGCCGAAAGCTATTTTACTTTGGATTCATTAAAAAAACCAAAAATTAAGCCAAGCAAATTTATAGTTGAAAATCCAAAAGATTACAAAACTTATAAAATTACAAAAGATTATGTTCCTATTCGAACTTTTCCAACAAAATTTATGGTAAAATGCAATAGTTATGAACATGATGAGTTTGGATTTACAACAGATAAAAAAGAAATAGCTAAAATCATGCAAGAAAAAAGAATAAAAAAATTTGAAGTATTAAAAAAAGAAGTTGAAAGTAAGTTTGAAATGTATAAAGTTTTTGGTAGAGGAAAAAATTTAATAATAAGTTTTGGTTCAAATAAAGGAGCAATACTAGACGCTTTAGAAGATTTACCAAATTACAAATACCTACATATTACTTACTTATCCCCTCTTGCCACAAAAATTATTGAATCTGAAAGTAGTAAAGCTTCTAAAATCTATGTTATTGAATGTAATTCTTCTTCTCAATTTTACAATCTAATTAAACCATATTTGAAGAAAAACGCCATAAATATTTTGAAATATGATGGTAGACCATTTACTCCAGAAGAAATTCTGGAAAAACTAAAAAGGTGAAATAGAATGCTTAAAAGCAATCAGAATATAACTTGGTGCCCTGGTTGTACAAATTTTTTCATACTCAACAGTTTTGTTAATGCTTTAGAAGAATTAGAAAAAGAAAAATTAATAGAATTAAATAAAGTTATAATTGTTTGTGGTATTGGATGTCATGGAAAAATTTTTGACTATCTTAATATTTCAGGCTTTAACGCTCTACATGGAAGAGCATTACCTTTAGCACTAGGTATAAAAGTTGCAAATAAAGATTTAAAAGTTATTTGTTTTGTTGGAGATGGTGATATATATTCTGAAGGAATAGAGCATTTAATACATGCAGCAAGATATAACATTGATATAAAAGTTTTTGTTCACAACAATCAAACTTTTGCTTTAACTGTTGGTCAATCAACACCAACATCACAAAAAGGATTTAAATCAAAAGTTAGACCTGAAGGTGAAAAAAATGAGCCTCTTGATCCAATTCTTTTACTTTTAGCAAGCAATTCTTCATTTGTAGCTAGAGGATATGCTGTAGATAAAGATTATTTGAAATTACTCTTTAAAGAAGCAATTATACATAAAGGATTTTCTGTAATTGATATATTACAACCTTGTTTAACTTTTAACGATTTTAGAAATGAAATTGAGAGTAGAATAATTAAATTGAAAGAAAGTTATAAAAATGTAAAAGAAGCATTAGAAAATTATTTAAATTTAAAAGAAAAGGGAGTTGTTCCAATAGGAATATTCTTTAAAGAAGAAAAAGAAACATTTGAAGAGAGAGAAGGAATAAAAAAAGTATATTCCGAAATCAAAAGAAAAATAGAGTTTGAAAAATTGATAGATGAATTTAGAGTTAAGTAAAAGGTTTATAATTTAAAATTACAATAAATGTTAAAATGGAGAGTTTGAAATTTAAGAAAAATACTCTATTAAAACTTGCTAAAGCTGCTGGAATAAAAAGAATTTCGAAAGAGGCTTTAATAGAAGTAGATAAAACTTTGAGTTTATTGTCAGAAAAAATTGCAAAAAATGCTATAGAATTTTCTAAACATGCTAAAAGATTAACTGTTAAAAAAGAAGATATAGAATTAGCTATAAGGTGATAATATGGCAGAAAAAGTAACCCAAGTAATAAAAAATATGAAACCTGGAAATTATATTTTGATAGATGGTGTTCCTTGTAAAGTTGAAAAAGTAACTACCTCTACTAGTGGAAAACATGGTGCTGCTAAAACTAGAGTAGATGCTATTGGTCTTTTGGATGGAACTAGAAGAAGTATAGTTAAGCCTGCTGATGAAGAAGTTGAAGTTCCAATATTAGAAAAGAAAAAAGCACAAGTAGTTGCTATAGAAGGTAATATAGCCCATTTATTAGACTTACAAACATATCAAGAGCTTCAATTAGAAATACCTGAAGAAAGGAAAGAAGAAATAAAAGAGGGAGAAGAAATAGAATACTATGAAATTTTGGATATAAAAACATTAAAGCCATTAAAATGAAAAAATTATTGAATACAAACCTTTTATTAACACAGCAATTCCAATTATTTTTATTTCGAAAAAAGAAAGTAAACCAAGAAAACCTAAAATTGCATCCATGAAACCTAAAATTGAAAAAAAGTAATCTTTTGCTAAAATACATGAAAATATAGTCCAAAACCCTTTTATTAATAAAAGTAAATAAATAGGGGAAAAACTAACTGAAGTTAAATAAAAACCTCCCGCCATTATATCCAAAAGAGAAAAAAGAAAAAATATCAAATTCATTTCTTAATCACTAAGCAAAGCCTCTAAAACTTTATCTTCCGTTTGAACTCCTACCAAAATTTCTTTTTCATTTATTACTGTATGGGGAACAGCACTAACATCATATTTTTCTGCTATTTCTTGATTTTCAAAAGCATCTATACATTCAACTTCAATATTCTTATTTTCAATAGCAAAGTTGTTAACTAAAAATACTTGATATGGGCAATATGGGCATGGAGGGGTAACAAAAACTTTAATGTTAACATTTTTCTTTAATTCTTTTAGTTTATCCTTAGTCTTCTTTTGTAAATTGCTAGAATCCTTAGAAACTTGAATTATAGTATCTATAAATGCCCAAGCTTCTTCACCTATAGGAGAACCAATATATTTAATTTTATATCCTTTTTTAGGATCTATTAAAAAAGTTGGAATTTTTTCTATTCCATACTTTTTTGCCTCATCCTGATTTTCATTAATATCAAATTCCCTTACAATTATTTTTTGCGAAGAAAGTTCAACTAATTCATTCAAAAACTTCCTCATAAAATCGCAAAAGTGGCACAAATCTTCTGAATGGTTGTGTTCATGTTCTGAAATTAACTCTTCATAAGGTATTTCTTTATTTTTATCTGTAAAGAAATATACTTCTACTTCTCTCTTAAGCTCCTTTTCAAACTTCTCTTTCAATATTTCTTTAGATTTTTCGTCTATTATCATCTTATCTATTGTTTTTCTATATAAAAGCTTTATTACCTATAATTCATTATGGACTACTATTATTACGAGCCCGAAGTAAAAAAGAAAAAGAAGTTTAAGTCTTTGAAGAAAGATTTTAGAAGAAGGTTTGGAAATGTAATCAGACTTAAATAATTTTTATTACGTTTGTTTTTTTCTGACTTCTAAATATTTGAACTGTTTCTCCTTCCCTAACATTCAAAATTAAAGGATTATTATCAGCAGCTAATTGTGCTTCCCCTCTATTTAACTTAAAAACAATTTTTTCACTACCTTTAATAACATAGCTTTTTGTTTTCAAATTTCCACAATTATTAAAGCACAAACCAATCCCATTTTTAAACAACTTTCCCCCAGCCGCTCTATAATAACCATAAGCACCTATTGGAGTAGCAACTATTATTCCATCTCCTATCACATTTTCTATCTTCTTTCTTCCTATTAAAACATTGAATCTAATAGCTTCCCTTAAATCTTTATTTCTAATTTGCACTTCATTTAAACCAACTAAATTTTTCTTTTTAAAACTAGCTTCAACTTTATTAAAAGATAATATTTTGTAGTATCCTTTCTTAATTTTTATTACAGCGTTTTCTAATTCTTTTTCTAGAATCTCAAAATCCAAAACTTTTTTTTCTAATCTAACAACTAATTTTGGAACCTCTGGATAATTTCTTTCCGCTGAAAGAAATGTTCCATGTCCGCCATAACTAACAACTATATCTGGTTTATAGGCCGTGACAATAAAACTTTGACGAAGAAAAAGTTTTTTAATTTTTTTAGTTGGCAAGTTTGAAAATACACAAACTCTCATTATGAATTTTCAAATTAAAAAATAAATATTTTACTTAAATATAACATCATTACATACATCTAAACAATATTTTGAGCAAACTCTAATTTTATCTATATCATTTATTGTTAAATTTAACTCTCTTATTGATAGCATACAATCTTTCCCTAAATTACAATCTATTTCAAAATTGTTTTGAATTGAACTTCCATTTTTTAGATTAGAAAAATAGATAAAGCTTTTTCCTAAGGAGCCAGTTGGAGCTCCAGAATAATGGAAATAGAGAAAAACAGTAGAATTTTCTTCATTATCTATAATTATTGTTGGCTCTGGATATGAATATTTTCTAACCAATGTTCTTCCAGGATAATTTAATGTCGAATAACCATAGTTATTGTATAAATCTGAAATTTCTTCTGCAGTTAAAGTTCTATTATAAATTCTAACTTCATCTATTGTACCATTATAAAAATGAGCCATTCCTGAGAGCTTTCCTATCGTCAAATTTCTGTTTGTGTCCGCCAATTGAAGATTAGAAATAGATTTAGTTGGTCCGTGTTGAATACCATTGATAAACAGCCTAGCTT
>JAVZSS010000011.1:0-16555 GCA_044343155.1 Candidatus Aenigmatarchaeota archaeon | reverse complement strand
TAAAGAAGCAGAAATTATAAGAGTGTTTACTAAACCTCCAAATAAAGAAGTTGAAAAAAGAGCTGTTGTATTAAGAAGAGGGGAAAAACTAAAGGATTTAATCAAAAAGATTAATGAAGAATGGTTAAAAACTTTTAAATTTGCTCGAATTTATGACAAAAGTAATTACTCTGGTAAAAAAGTTGGTTTAGAATATGAGTTAAAAGATGGAGATATAGTAGAATTACATTTTTAATTTAAAAAACAACTCAATTTTTATGAAAGTTGAAGATGTAATGAATAAAAATGTAATTTCACTAAATGAAAATTCCACCATTTCCAAAGCTGTTGAATTAATGGTTAAAAATAGGATTCATCAAATTCCTATAATAAATAAAAATTTTGAAGGTATGGTCTACATAAAAGATATAATTAAAATTAAATCTGATTTAAGTAAAACTAGTGTAAAAAAAATTATTAAAAAAACATTTTATTTGGAAGAAAATTATGATTTAGAAAAAGCAATCAAAATTTTATTAGAAGTGGGAAATAGGGCACTACCGGTTTTAAAAAATGGAGAAGTTGTTGGAATATTGAGTGAAGTTGATATAATAACTAAAGGAATTAAAATTTCTGGAATTAAAGTTGAAGAAATTATGAATAAACCAATAACAATAGAAGAAAATGATAGTCTAAAAAAAGCAATTCGCATGATGGAAAAATATAACATATCTTCTTTACCAATAGTAAACTGGGAAGAAAAATTGGTTGGTTGCATAAATATATTTTCATTTGCAAAATTGGTTTCGAAAGAAAAAGAAAGCATAGAATCTTTAAAATCAGCAAAAGAAAAAGTAAATTTTTTAAACAATCCTGTAAAAAACTTTTCATTTTCTCCAATTACATGCAAGAAAGATGAAACAATAGAAAATATAGTTAATTATTTTAAAGATTATGAAGAAGTTATTGTTGTTGGAGATGGAAAACCAATAGGAATTATTAAACCAAGAGATATTTTAATGCTATTTTTTGAAAAAGAAAAAATTCCTATATTAACTTCAGGAATAAAACTTGAAGAAGTGGAAAAAGTTTTTTCTTTTTCACTAGAAAAATGGAAAAAAATAGGGGTTGAGAAAGTTGCTATAATATTAGAAAAAATAGGTGGAAAAGAAAAGTATGAAGGTAAAATTAAGATTTATTTTAAAAACAAATCATTTTTATTTTCCTCAATTTCCTATGATAAGTTTTCTTTATTAAAAGAATTGAGAGATTTAGCTAACAGAAAAATTATTCAAGAAAAAGAAAGAGGGAAAAAATTATGAAATTAACACTTCAGCTTATTGTTTTTATGACTATAATATTCTTTTTTGAAAACATACCAGGATTCTTCGAAACTTTTTCTTTTATTCCAAGTAAAGTTTTAGAAAGGCCATGGATATTTATAACATCTATGTTTTTACATGCAAATTTTGCCCATCTCTTTTATAATATGCTTGCATTATTCTTTTTTGGAATTTATCTAGAAAGCTTAGTAGGTAAAAAAACTTTTCTTAAAATATTTTTTATTTCTGGACTATTTGGTAATATTTTATTTTTATTAACAACACCAGACCCTGAAATACCTGCTGTTGGCGCTTCTGGTGCAATATATGGAATAATTGGTGCCTTGGCTTCTCTTAGACCATATGCAATAGTTTATGTTTACTTTGTTCCTATGCCCTTAATAGTTGCGGCTTTTCTTTGGGCTATTGGTTCATTTATCGGAATGTTTTTTCCTAGTTCCATAGCCCATGCTGCTCATTTGGGAGGTATGCTTTTCGGGTTTCTATATGGTGAATATATAAAAATAAAAAGGTCGAGAATTTATTACAGAAGATATAGATATTGGTAAAGAATTAAAAAAAGTAAAAACTAAAGTTTTTGTACCTCTTCTTTAGATATCTCTCCTTCTTGTGGTGATGCTGCTACTATGTGCTTTGTTATTACTACATCTCCAACTGCTTGAACTACAGAATATGGAACTATTACTCTTTTTCCTCCTAAAAGTCTTCCCATTTCTGTGTTTGGAGAAGTTTCTATAACTAAAGATCTTATTCTAAAAGTTGAAACATCTATTTCTATATCCTTTAACCTTCCTAAGTAATATCCCTTGTTTGTGAATACATCCTTATCAAACATTTCAGTTATATCTTTTATAGTTACCATTTTACTCCCTCCGATGATAAATTTTATATTCTCAATATAAAAGTTTAGAGAAATAATTTTTAATATGCTGGGGTGGCCGAACCTGGTTAAGGCGCAGGTCTGCTAAGCCTGTGGGCTTACGCCCTTGCGGGTTCAAATCCCGCCCCCAGCGATTTAAAGTGATTAAATGAAAACAAAAATAGTTTCAATAGATGAAGTTATGAAAAATGGAAAAATTTCTAAGTATTCTCCAGCATTACTTATTGCCAAAGAATTAAATCTAAAATATTTAGTAATAGAAGAAGATATAATAACGGGACCTGCAGTTGGAACATCTATTATTGTTGATAAATTGACTAGAAATTTTAAGTTTAATAAAATTTTAGATCTTTGTTGCGGTACTGGTGCTCTAACAAAAATTTCAATATTAAATGGGGTAAATTTTTCTACATGTGTAGATAAAAATTTAAAAGCAGTAAAAGAAAATCTAAAGGAATTTAAAAATGTAAAATTCTTGAAAAAAGATATTTTTAAGTTAAAAATTAATGAATTTTTTGATTTAACAATATTAGATCCTCCAAGATATTTAATAGAAAAAGTTGTTAAAAAGTTTAATTTTGAAAACCTTAATACAAATATATTAGTTTTTTGGCATGGTAGTAGTGAAGAAAAAGAATGGCATTATTATGTTAAATCTGTTATGGAGAAATATTTTAAAAAGATTTATTCATTTTCAATTTATGGAGAAGAGTTTTTCCTTTGCTCAAAAACTAAAGAAGGAATTAAAATATTGGATAAATTTTTTAAAATGTGGTAGAAATGGAATGCACAATTTGTGGTAAAGAAATCAATAAATTATTTAAAATAGAGATTGATGGAAATATTATAGAAGTATGTGAAAATTGTAAATCCTATGGAAAATTGGTAGGGGTTGAAAGAAAAATTGAAAGAAAAGAAAAATTGAAAGAAAAAAGTTTAGAAGAATTTGAATTAGTTGAAAATTATGGTGAAATAATAAAAAGTAAAAGAGAGAAGCTTAAAATTTCCATTCAAGATTTAGCTAAAAAAATTGGAATAAAAGAAAGTTATCTTTCAAAAATAGAAAAAGGTGAAATTTATCCAGATAAAAATACATTAGAAAAACTAGAAAAATTTTTAAAAATTAACTTAAAAGAAGGGAAAGAAGAATTCAATATTAAAAGAGAGGAAAGAAAAGAGGAAAAACTTACTATTGCTGATGTTGTTGAAATTAAATAATTTATAATTTTTCTTCTATAGCATCCCTTATTTTTTCTATTTTCTCAATTAAAGAATCTGCTGCCTTTACTAATGCCTCATTTACACTTCCTTTCTCTACTTTAACCCAAAGTTTTACTTCACTTAAATATGGATGTTCCCTAAAACTAGCAGCTTCCAAAACATTTTTATTTTCCCACAATTCTTCTTCTAACAAAGAAGCTAAAGTAAACGTTTCTCCCCTTAATTCAAATAAAGCTTCTTTTTCGCTTCCTTTTATTTTAACTATTTCCATTTTGATTCTATTGTTTTTCATTTTTAAATTTTTAATATATAAGACCATAACCAAATTTTACTGAATATGGTTCAAAAAAATCATAATTTTCAACATCTATAAATGGAACTAAAACTAAGTTCTTAGACATTTTCCCATAATTATAATTTTTATCAGATATAGCTAAAATTAAAGATAGTAAAACTAGTTTTTTATCGTCTGTAGCATTTCTATATCTATCAAAATTTGAAATCCATGCAACTTTACTACCATTCAATACAGCAACAGGAACTTTTCTAAAATTGTAGTAGCCTTGGTATAAAAATATTTTGTTTTCATTATCATCTAAAAGAATTGGAATTATATTGCCATCAATAAAATTAGTAAAATTATAAACTTTTTTAAAAGATATGTAAATTGATGAATTTTCTACATATGATAGCAAAAAGTTATAACCATATAAACTAAATTTTTCTCTTTCTCTAACTCTTATTATTTGAGAAGTATAAAAATAAACTTCTTTATTAGTTGAGTTTATTTCAAACAAAACACTATAATTTCTAAATGTAAAATTACCTATAGGATTTTTTGTAGTTGAATTTGTCCCATTAGCATAAACTGATATTGGTAATCCATAAAAATATTTGTAACCTAAATAATTTTCTTGAGAGATAGAATATGGTTTATTTATTAATACATCAACATTTTCAGATCTACTTTGAGTAGAATTTATTCCAAATATCTTTTTTGTAGTTTGATCCATATTTAAGCTAACATCAAAAAAACCAATTATACCTTTATCCTTTTTTAGAAAAGAAAGTAAAGAATTCTCATAATTTGTAAGATTTTTATATCCACAAATCAAAAGAACATCTGCAGAATAAGGAATAGCATCTAAATTAGAAGAAATAAAAACAATTTTTATTTTTCTTCTATTTAAAAAAATTGTATCAAACCATTCTTTTAATCTATTTATTTCTTCTTCTGTACAATTTGAAGCAACAACTATACTATTTTTTATTAAATTTTTTGTAGAAAAATAGGGAATATAATATTCTGGAACTTTTATTGATGTAGTAAAATTTTCGAAATAGGAAGTGTTTGAAAAAATTAAGTAAGTTAAGTTTAGATTATTTATTGTTGTTAAAAAATCGCGAGAAAAAATAATTGTATTAAATTCTTCTTTACTTTCTTTTACAATAGATTGCGATAAAAAAAAGTAAAAAGAGGCTAAAATTAGTAAAATTGAGATTATCGCCTCCCATGCATAAATTTGAGCTAATAGACCCATATTTTCATAACCCCATACCCTTTTCCATCATCAAAAGAAACTATTCTATCTATTTCTATAACTTCTTCTCCAAAAGGTCTGATGCAATCTATTAAAACATTTCCATCATTTGAAACTAACCTTATACTAAAATCTAATTCCGTCCCTATTAAATTTTTTATAAGATTATAATTGTTTCTACAATTTAAGTTAAAAACATTAATTTTTGATAAAGAAAGATGATTAAAATAATTTGAAGAAGATAATAAACCAATTCTTTTTGCGTTATCTATATTTAAATGCCAGTTTTCTGGTTCACCAACATCATTAACTAAAATTTGAGAAATTTTATAGGCTTCCCCAAATAAAATTTCTTTTTTTATTTCTTTTAGATAAATATTCCTAAATGAAAGTATATAGCTTATAATATAAGAGATTATAATAAGAAAAACAAAAAAGACGATATAAAATTCATAAGATGCTTGAAGATCCATACTATATCCCCAAAATACCAATTCTACATATAATAAAGAATATCCCAACAATTACACTAGCAAGAATAATACTATGCCTTAATCCAGCCTTATACGACCCTTCAGAAATTTGACCAGCAACTAAACCAGCAAATATAGCTTGAATTAAAGAAAGAAAGAAAAAGAGAGAAACATAATAGAAATTTTCTTCTTTGGCATTAAAGAGTGAAAAAGCTGTTATTCTATAAAATTCACATAAATTACATGCAAATCCAAAACAAGTAAAACAAGGATTAGATATTCCAGCATAACCTAATTGTGGATTAGATAATATAGGAACTAGAATTCTTTGAATCATAACAACAACTACTAGAAATATAAAAGAAATAGCATATATCATAATCACATATTGGTTCAATATAGATTTTCTTTCTTTTGCTATTTCCTCCAATCTTTCAAAAGACTCAGATAAAGATGTTAAGACCGCTGGAGTATTTCCTCCAGACATATATGCTTCTCTTAAAATTCTAAAAGCGGTTGAAATTTTTTTACTTTTTCTCATATCTTTTGCAGCTCTTTCCAAAACTTTATTTATTGGTAAGTGCCAACTAATTTGATTAACTATTTTTTTTATTTCTTTATTTAAACTACCATAATCATATTTACTACAAGTTACTATAGCTTTTGGTAAACTCATTCCACTACTAATAGCTTCAGTTAAATCTCTTAAAAATAAGGGGAATTTTTCTTCCATTTCTTTAATCTCTCTATATTTTTTATATTCAAAAAAAGAAAAAGTCCCAATTATTATTATAGATGATAATAAAATAGAATTTCCTAAAACTCCAACATCATTTGAAATTTTTCCAATCAAAATTAAAACAAAAGAAAATAATATTGAAATAATTTTTGCTTTTTTTTCTAAATCTAATTCCAATTCGGCCATACTTATATTTTGATTTAAATTAAAAATTATTCCCAGGTTGGCTCTGATTTTTTAACTAAGAAAATAAAAAGAATGGAAACTGAAGGTAAAAATATAAATATCATTAAAGTTTGTAGTCCTAAAATATTTTGCTGCCCACCCATAATAGAAATTATGGAAGTTAAAACTGTAAAGAAAATTGTTCCTAAGACTATGGAAGTTAAGTAGATTTGTATATAGATTGTCATAGCTCTTGAAAATTCCATAAGCCTTCTTCTATAATCCATCATATATTCGCTCGCTTTTTCTTTAAAGAAAGTATATAAATCGCTTCCGCTTCTTATTGTAGCCAATAATCCATATAGAAATTCTTTAAACTTTTTAGAAGGAGATCTATTTATAGCCCTTTCTAATGAAGAATTTATATCCAAACCATAAAATTCTATATCTTCCACAATTTTTTTCATTTCTTTTCTAAATTCATTTTCATCACTAAATTCGACAAAAAATTTTATAGCTTTATGTAAAGGTAAACCAGAGCTTACTATTGAAGATAGATATAAAACTGAAAATGGCAAAACTTTTTCCAAATCTTTTTCTCTTTGCTGAACTATTGTTTTAGGATAATTTATGTAAATAAAAAAAACTAAAACTGGTATTCCTATACTTATGGAAATTGCCATTAAATAAGAAAATAAAAATGAACCACTAGCTATAGAAAGAAAAAGAGCTAAAAAGGGGAGAACTACTAAAAAAGATATTAGAGAAATAAAAAGTGAATAAGCAATATATTCTTGTGGAGATATTTTCATTCCAGCCTTTTTTAAGTTATCTTTTAAATCGGGAAATAAGTCTTCTATGTACTTAGCAAAATCGCCAAAAATTCTAAAAGCATACTTATAAAGCATGTTATTCACTTATCATAGCCAAAACTCTATTTGGCATAGTATAATAAGCATTAATAATCGCATAAACATCCTTAAAATTAGTTATATTATTTTCATTCATCCATTTTAATATTGCAACCCTCCTTTGAAATTCTTCAATTACTTCTTTTTCTTTTACTCCTATTGATTGAGAAATTTTCTTTAAAACAACACTACATTCTCCAATTTCAAAAGAATCTTTATATGGATCCCAAGAAAAAACCTTATTATATATTGGTTTTTCGCTTTCTTTTGGAAACCCTACTATTTCATCAATTTCCACTATCCTTCTAACAAATTTTTCTCTATATTTCATTCTTTGCATAAAAATAACAATATCCAAACTTCCAATTAAACCTTTTGGTAAAGAAATTGGTGGTGTTGTTAGTCTATCCATTAATTTATCCATGTTTTCGGCATGTATAGTAGCAAAACTGGGATGACCTGTAGCTATTTGTTGAAAAAGAACATATGCTTCATTTCCTCTAACTTCACCAACTATTATATAATCGGGCCTTTGTCTAAGGCTTTCAACTAAAAGTTGAAATAAATCTATTTCTCCAATTTTCCCAGTAGAAACAGGGACTCTAGCTATCATGGAAACCCAATGCTTATGGGGTAAAACTATTTCTGCCGTATCTTCTATTGAAACTATCTTTTTTTCTGGCCTAATAAATAAAGAAAGTACGTTTAACATTGTTGTTTTTCCACTAGCTGTACCTCCAGAAATTAAGATACTCCTTCCATAATCTACAGCCATCCAAATATATGCTAAGATTTTTTCATCCGCTGTTCCAAACTTTATTAAATGAATTGGAGTTAATGGTTCTTCCATGAATTTTCTTAATGTAAAATTGCTCCCCCTTCTAGCTATATCTGTAGCTAATGTTGCTTGTAATCTTGTTCCATCTGGTAAGGTACCATTTACTAATGGCTCTGCTACAGATATAGATTTTCCAGCCAATTGAGCTAATTTAATTATAAAAGAATCTAACTCTTCAGGATTTTCAAAAACTACATTTGTTTCTATACTTCCCAATCTTGGATCTCTATGAAAAACAAAAACTGGAAGACCGACTCCATCACAACTTATATCTTCTATATTATCATCTTTCATTAGAGGCTCTATTTTACCTAATCCTAAAAAATCTCTTTCTATATAATATCTTAGGTTATTATATTCTTCTTCAGTTAATCTAAATTTAAAATACCTAATTATTTCATCCAATTGATTTCTCAAATATTCCTTAGCTTTTAAGATATTAAGTTTTGATAAATCTATATCCAGCTTTTGTTCCAACAAAACTTCAATTTTTTCTTTCATGCTTTTTAATCTTTCATCTAAAATAGGTTCTATTACTTTATATATGTATTTGTTCTTCTCTTTGTCAAAATATATATTCGCCATTGCAAAAACTTTTTCCCCCTCCTTTGGTTCTTTTGGTATTAATGGATATTTTAACTCAAATTCTTCTTCTTTTTCAAAAACTAGGGGGGATGTGGAAATTCTTAATGATCTTGGTATCGAAATTCCTTCAATTTTTATCTTTTCCTCCTCCTTCTCAGTTTTTTGATTAATCCTTTCCAAGATTTTTTCTAAGGAAAACATTATATCTTGAGTTGTATAAGATGGAGAGAAATTATACTCAATCTTAGCTTCTTCTACCTTTTCTTCTTTCTTTTTTATATTTTTGTACCCTTTAACAATTTTTTTAAAAATTTTCTTGCTCATCATATTCTAATTTTAATTTATTATTTCAAATTTAAAACCAATATACTAATTTAAAACTGTTTTATTTCTTGGAAAATAAGTAATAAAAAATGAAGGTAAATTTTTTGGATTAACATATAGGGAGAAATTAAAAGTATAGTTTAGATTGTTAACTTTCAGACTTTCTTCTTTCAAATCTGCTAATATTTTAAAATAAAATATTGGATTTGCCTTGTTCGTATTATTTAGAACTATTTCATAAAAATTCTCTTCTATCTTTTCTGGAAGATAGATTCTTATGGAAGAAAAATTACAATATTTACAACCAAGAACTAAATCTAAAATATTGTTTAATAAATTATTTGAAACAACCTTTTTTGTAGAATTTGATATTATTATAGAAGAAAGAGAAACTGTAGAAGAAAGAAAATAAGCAATTGAAGAAAAAAGAACTAAGCCTAGAACAAAGAAAATCATATATTGAAATATATAAACTTGAGATTTCATAAACTAATTTCCAATGTAACTATAATAACTTTTTTATTACCTTCATAAACTGTTTCTATATTACTTCTTTCTATTCTTATAGATTTAGAAGTACTTTGAATCCTATTGCCATCAACAGGTTTTAATTTTACAAAATAAACTTGGTCTTCAGAGGTTAAATTTCTAGCAAATACTGTATATTTTATAGAAAAGCCTGTTTGAGAAGATTCACCTTTTACACAAACTACAAAAGGAGAATTTATTCCAAAAATTCCATTTTCTGGAGGACATTTTTCTCCTAAGGAAAGAGAAATATATTGATCTGAATTTACATTCGTAACTCTTGAAAGAAAAATGTATGATAAAGAATTTTTCATTTCTGAAGTATCATCAAAACTAACAGCCTCCCATACCCCATTTACTTCTAAATTTATCGTTGTGCTACCACCAAACTTTGAAACATATTCCATTCTTTTACTAATTGAATTTGGTATATCTGGAGAAAAAACTGAAATTACTCTTTCCAAAGCTCCTTTATCTTGTGCTTTAGCAATCATTGGATAACCATACATCAAAACAGTAGAAATTAAACCTAAAGAAAGAGCTAAAATTAAAACTACGGAGACTATTTCAGAAACAACTTTCATTATTTATACCTATTTTACTGGTAATGGAGGTTTTGGAATTGGTGGGGGTAATTGTGGTTTGGTCAATTTCTTAGAAAGCTCTTCCATTAAAGACAATAAACTTTCATTAGCCTCAAGTATTTTATTATTTATTTCTGCCAATTTTTCAATTTTTTCTACTAAAGGTTTTATCTCCACACTTTTTTCTTCTTCCTCACCGGCAGCTTTTATCAATTCAATTAATTCCTCTATCTTTTTAGTTAATTCTTCAAGCTTTAGAGGAAGTTTTGATAATTCAACCCTTAAAGCATCGTTAGATTTAATTAGTGCATCCACTATTTCTTGATTCATTCTAATTATACTGACTATTTCTTTATACAACTCAATATTTCCTATGCCATATTTTTTTTCTAATTCTTCTATTCTCTTTTCTAATTTTCTTAAAGGGGTTACAGGAATTAACTCAAATTCTTCACTTTTAACATTTTCTTCCATAGAATATTTTCTATATTCAAAAAATAAAAATATTAAAAAAAGGGGGTGGATTAATATTCTTCTTCAGGTTTTTCTGCTTTCTTACTTTCTTTTTCTTTACCCAACCTACTTGCAGCTATTACATCATCTATTCTTAAAATCATTTCTGCAGCTTCTGATGCAGATTTAATAGCTTGAGTTTTTACTTTTAATGGTTCTATTACTCCCATTTCTATAGCATCTTTGACTTTGCCTTCAAAGACATCTATTCCATAATTTATTTTTCCATGTTCATGAGCAGCTCTTAACTCTACCAACATATCTATAGGGTCTAACCCTGCATTTTCTGCTAAAGTTCTTGGTATTATTTCTAATGCATTTGCAAATTCTTGTATTGCTAATTGCTCTCTTCCTGAAAACTTTTCAGCAAATTCTCTTATTCTTCTTGCTAATTCAGCTTCAATAGCTCCAGCCCCAGGAACAATTTTTCCACTTTCTAAAGCAGAAACTACTGCACCTATTCCATCTTCTACATTTCTATCTATTTCATCAACAACATGCTCAGTACTACCTCTAACCAATATTGTAACTGCTTTTGGATTTTTGCACCCTCTGACAAATGTCATTGCTTCCCCTGCAACCTTCTTTTCTTCAACAACTTCTGCAAAACCTAAATCTTTCTCTGTTAGATCTTCTAGATTGCTAACAATTCTTCCACCAGTAGCTTTCGCTAAAGCTTCTAAATCTGACCTTTTAACCCTTCTGCACGCAACTATACCTTTTTTAGCTAAGTAATGTTGTGCTAAATCATCTATACCCTTTTCTGTAATTACAACATTAGCACCAGTTTTAGCTATTTTTTCAACCATTTCTTTCAACATTCTTTGCTCTTGTTGTAAAAATGCTTGTAGTTGCTCTGGGGATGTTATTCTAATCTGGGCATCAGTTTCTGTCTTTTCTATTTCCAATGGACAATCTAATAAAGCAATTTTAGCATTATGTACAATTTTTGGCATTTGTGGATGAACAAACTCCTTATCTATTACTATTCCATTAATCAATTCTGTTTCTAAAGCAGATGCTCCATGCTTCTTAACTCTTTTTATATTATCTTTGTTAACATATAGCTTTCCATTTCTTTCTTCAACAACCATTTTAACTGCCTTTACAATAATCTCAGCTATTTTTGGTGCTGCTTCCTTTCCAGCTTTTCCAGACATTGCAGTTATTACAATTTTTTTCAAAGTTTCTTCATCATTTATATCAATTGGTGTCGCTATTTCTTCTAAAACTCTAAGTGCTTCTTCTTTTGCTAACTGATAACCCTTTACTATTACAGTTGGATGAATTTCTTGATCCAACAATTCTTCTGCTCTTTTCAAAAGTTCTCCAGCAATTACTACAGCGGTTGTTGTTCCATCGCCAACTTCTTCATTTTGTGTCTTTGCTACCTCTACCATCATTTTTGCAGCCGGATGTTCTACTTCCATTTCTTCTAAAATTGTTACTCCATCGTTTGTTATTGTTATATCACCAATAGAATCTACTAACATTTTGTCCATTCCTTTTGGTCCTAATGTAGTTCTTACTATATCCGCTACCGCTTTTGCAGCAGCTATATTATTTCTTTGAGCATCCCTACCAGTTGTTCTTAAAGTTCCTTCTGGCAATATTAAAACTGGTTGACCACCTATTTGAGCAACATATGCTTGTTGTGGCATAACATCACCTATTTATATATAATAACGCTAGATTTAAAAATGTATACCCACATACTTACTTTTAAAAATTAAAAATTGAAGAAAAATTAAAAATATGAATGTTAATTTTTATAGGTTTACAAATACTCTGAACTTAAGAAAAGATGATTTAAAAATAGCTATTATCGGAAAAGTTGAAGAAATTGGAGAAAACTACTTTATACTTAAAGATGAGTTTGGTAAAATAAAAATAAACTTTACAATTTTTGATGAAAATATAAAAAATTTAAAAGAAGGAAGTATAATTAGAGTTTTTTGTACTAAGATTGACAATGAAATATATTGTGATTTTTTTCAAAATTTAGAAGGGCTTGATTTAAACCTTTATAAAAAAATAGAAAATTTATATTTTAATCTGTTATGAATAATTATGGTAGAAGCCGAATTTAGAATAACAACTACTGAACCTGAAGTTGTAATAACTGCTGTACAAACAGCAGCAGAAATCATTGATGAAGGAATATTTAAGTTTGGAAAAGATGGGATAAGTTTAAAAGCTGCAGATAGAGCCTTGATTGCTGTAATTGATATTTTCATTTCAAAAGAAGCATTTGAAGAATATGAAATCAAAGAAGAAAAAGAAATTGGAGTAAATATGACTAACTTTCTTTCTGTTCTAAAAAGAGCTAAAGGTTCGGAAAAATTGACTTTAGAGCTTCAACAAAATAGATTACAAATAACAATATATAACTCAACCAAAAGAAGATTCTATGTTCCTCTATTAGAAATTTCAAAAGAAGAAATACCACCGATAGAGCAGCTTGAGTTTAAAGCACAGCTTGTAATAAAGCCAGAATTAGTTAAAGAAGCAATCAAAGATGCAGAAATTATAACAGATGCTGTTACCTTTTATGCTACTAAAGATTCCTTTCAAATTATAGCAGAAGGTGATATAAGTAAATCTGAGTTAGAATTAAAAGAAGGTGAAGAGGGTTTAATTCAATTAAATGTTAAGGAAGAAAGCAAAGCAAAATATCCTATAGATTATATAGAAAAAGTTTTAAAAGCGGAAAAAATTTCAGATGAAGTCTCAATTAGTTTTTCTCAAGATTATCCAATGCGCATAGACTTTATATATGAAAATAAAGCAAGAATTTCTATGATTTTAGCACCAAGAGTTAGTGAATAGACCTAGATTCAAGCTTACAGATTAAAACATGTTTATTTAGATCTTTATACACTTCTTTTCCACAATATGGACAAATCCCTTCTGGTTTTGGTAGGTCTTTTTTGGCCATATAATATATAAGTAAAATTTAAAAAGAAATTTTTCTAACTATTATAAAATGGCGAAAGAATTTAGATGGAAAGGTTTGACCTTAGAGGAGTTGAAAAAATTAAGTATTGAGGAATTTAGTAAGCTTGCTCCAGCTAGAATTAGAAGGAGTTTGAAGAGGGGTTTAAGAGAAGAACATAAAAAATTACTTAAAAAAATTATGAAAAACTTTGATAAAGTTCATAAAACTCATTTAAGAGATATGATTATTTTGCCACAAATGATAGGTGCAAAAATAGCTGTTTATAGAGGTGGGGCAAAAGCTGGAGATAATTCAGAAAAGTGGAAAGTTATAACTATTACACCCGAAATGGTTGGTAGAAGATTAGGAGAATTTGCCATAACTGTTAAAAAAGTTGAACACTCTGCACCAGGTATAGGTGCTTCTAGAGGAAGTAAGCACATTGCAGCTAAGTAATTATTCAACAATAATTGGCAATCTTTTTCCACAATATTTACATTTATTTTTATCTAAATTTATTTCCAAAACTTCAATACCATACCTTTTTATAACCTCTTTTCCGCAATATGGACAATAAGTATTTTCTAACTTATGACCAGGCACATTTCCAATATAAACGAATTTTAAACCCTCCTTTTTAGCTATTTCTGCATGTTTTTCTAAAATTTCTATAGGAGTTGGTGGCAAATAGTTTAATAAATAGTGTGGGAAAAATCTTAAAAAATGAATTGGAGTATCCTCACCCAAATTTTCTAAAATCCACCTACACAATTTTTTACAATCTTCTAAATTATCACCAATTTTAGGTATAATTAAATCTGTTATTTCTATATGAAACTTTGCTTCTTTCATTAATTTAAGAGTTTCATAAATTTCTTCCTCCCTAGGAACACTCATATACTTTAAATAAAAATCTGGATTACCATTTCCTTTAAAATCAACTGTAACAGCATCAATAAATTTTTTCATTAAATTTACACTTTCTTCTGTTTGGTATCCATTTGTAACAAAAGTATTCTTTAAGTTTTTCTTCCTTGCAATCTTTCCAACATCATATGCAAATTCTATAAATATTGTGGGTTCATTATAAGTATAACTAATGCTTTTAGCACCATAATCCAAAGCCATTTTTACTAAATCATTTGGTAATATTTTTGTTCCTATAATTTCTCTTCTTTGACTTAAGTCATAGTTTTGACAAAATTGGCAAGCAAAATTACAACCTTGAGTTCCTATGGATAAAGCTAAACTAGATGGGTAAAAATGAAACAAAGGTTTTTTTTCAATTGGATCAATATTAATAGCGTTTGGTAATGAATGGACTAGAAGATAGAGTTTACCTTTAATGTTTTTTCTAACTCCACAAAAACCAATCTGATTGTTTTCCAAAATACATTTTCTTCTGCAAGCCAGACATTGAACTTTATCATTTAATTTTTTATACAATTGAGCTTCCTTCATAAAAAAAATTAAAATTAAAATAGAAAAGCTAATCTAAGAATTCCTTATTTTCTATTTTTTCTGGCAAATATTTCTCGCTAATGAATGTTATGCCTCTAGCTGCCAATGCTTCTAATTCCGCTTTAGCTCCCATTTTTTTCATTATATCAAATTGTCTTTGCCACTCTTTACTATGTTTAAACCACTCATACTCTCTAATTTGTTGTAATCTTCTTTCATCTATTTCTTTAAATTTAATTAGGTGTTTCTCTAAACCATATTTCTTAATATCATCCCCGGTTAAACCTAAAAACTTTGCTTGTGGTATTGCTAATCTATCACTAATATGAGCCAAAGCTATAGAACCAAATTTTATTACAGAGTAAATATATATTCCCCATGGGTCAAAATCTGTTAAAACATAAATTGGTAGTTTTAACTCATAATTCATTCTTTGTAACAATCTTCTAATTCCTCTTGTAGCTTGGCCTTGTGAAGCTACTATTATACAATTTAATTTCTTCCAAACTTTATCTTCATGTAATCTTTCCCAAACCGCAGATTTTTCTACATAAATAACAAATTTAGCATCAACCTTTACAAATTCTATATCCTCAACATTACTAGGAACTGACCAACCACCAGAACCTAGCTTAGACCAATCAATTAAATCCCCCCTATCTTTTATTATAACATTACCAGCTACTGCACCCAATTTGTTTGCATTTATATGTAATTGCTCTCTTAAAGCGTTTATAACCAATTCTAAATCTTCTACTGCTCTATTAGATTCTTCTTGCTCATCAACTACATTTTTTTTCAAGCCAGGTATTGTTCTTTTTAAAATGTAGTATGCTTCTCTTAAGCTAACATGTTTGTTTTCTTCAATTAACTTTTTAGATAAGCTTGCTACTCCAGTTAGCTGAGTAAACTTTCTAGTCTCACCCAAATGTAAAAAGTATCTCCTAGAAACATAACCGCCTAGAAATATTTTTCTTTCCTTAGGATCAAATCTTATGTTTCTTAAAGTTCTAACAGGTATTTCTACGGAAGGATTCTTTTTTTCCTCTATATCTTTAAGTAAACTTTCGCCAAATTCTTTAAGTGTTTTTAATATTTCACTTTTTTGTTTTGGTTTTATATAAAATTGCATTTTACTTCACCTCTATAACTTCTTCTTTCATCTTTTTTTCTTCACCTTCTTTATATTCTCCCTTTCTTATCAATTCTAAAATTTTTTGTTTAATATAATCTTTTGGTTTTCCAGTTAAATCTGAAACAAACTCGGAAAATATCTCAGAATAAGCTTCAAAAATATTTGCTCTCATTGCTAATTGCTCTCTAACAAACTTTTTATGTAAATATGTAGAAAGTCTTCTACCTGCTTCTTGTAAAGCAAGCTTAACTTCTTTTATTATTTCTGGATATTCTGCAATAGCTTGTTTACCCTCGCTCTTATAAGGTATCCAAACAGATATTAAATCTACCAAAATTATTAATGGTGCTGGTGGTAAACCTTTTGAGTTTCTAGGCAATCTATAATTACCCCAATC
>JAVZSS010000010.1:0-22004 GCA_044343155.1 Candidatus Aenigmatarchaeota archaeon | reverse complement strand
AGATAAAGGAGTTTACTTTGATTCCCTTATACCTAATAGCCCAGCAGAAAAAGTAAATTTAAGTGGAGTTATTTACCAAATAAATGAAACAAAAATTAAAAACATTTATGATTTAAACAACTTTCTTCTAAATAGAACTCCTGGAGAAAGAATAAAAATATATACTAGTAGTGGAGAATATGAATTAGAACTTGGGGAAATGAACAACAGAAGTTTTATAGGAATAAACAATGTAAAAACATACTTTGTATATAAAAATACAAACAAAAAAGTAGAAGAAATCCTAATTTCATCATTTTCTCATTTTCTCATTTTACTTCGATGGATACTTATACTTTCATTAGGAGTTGGACTAGCAAATATGTTACCAATAATTCCATTAGATGGTGGTTTAGTTATTAAAGATATTATGATTAAAATTTTAGGAGAAAGAAAAGGAGAAAAATTTGCAAAAATTGTCTCAACTATTTTTATACTACTTATTTTTGCTTCTCTAATTCTTTCTTTAAAATTTCAGATAAAGGTGTTCTGACTTCAATTTTCCTAAATTCTAGAAATCTTGGTGGATAGATCTTTTTTACTATTTGCTCTAAAGATTTTTTATAATCATCAGAAAGAACTTTCTTCAAAAACTCTTCAGTAGTACAATTTTCTACATCCCTTCCAACAATATCAGCCAAATTTTTTCTTATCTTTGTTTTAATACTTTTTGTAACTCTTCTAGTAACAATAATCAGTTTTATTCTCAAAAGTATTCCATCTTTTGTTTTCTTATCAAAAACTATATCAATCCTATCAACCTTTCTTCTAATCATTCTACTTATATAATCTCTTGTACACTCTAAACCATCAAAATATAAATATGCATTCCCATTTTCGACTCTTCCAACTTTAAAGATAAATTTTAAATAATACTTATTCAAATCATCTAAAACATCTATTGCACTAATTATTACCCTTCTTCCTATTGCTGCTTCAGGCTCATTTGCTGGAATTTCTCCCAATTCTTTGCTTCCTAGATAGTTGGGTGAAATTAGCTTCAACCATATTTTTTGTTTTTTGGCCTTAACCATTAAGCTCACCTATTATTTTATTTAGTTTTTCCATAAATTCTTCTTCTTTTCCAATTGGTATATATGCTCCTGCTGCATCTTTATGACCCCCTGCTTCTCCACCAATCTCATTAGCCACAATCAATAAAATATCTCTTAAATTAATATTTTTATTACTATTGTTTCTAGCAGAAACTTTAAACATATTAATTTCTTTATCATATCCTATTCCAACAATTGGCTTATTTTTTTGAATAAACGAATACATAGAAACCAAAACACCAACTAAATTATCTGGAATTTCCTTTCCATCAAAAATAAAAACAACATTTTCTTTTTCCACAACTTTCCCCCCATTAATAACGTTTAAGTAGAAACCCAAAACCTTTCTATATTCTTCAAAATTTTTAACAACAGCATCAAAAACTTTTCTATCTTCCAAACAAAATCTAAAAGCAATGTCTGGAAATCCTAATCTGCTACTCGCGTTAATCATACTTACAACTTCTCTAACATCTGAAAACATACTATCTTTATTAATTAAAAGAAAATTATCACCAATTATTTCCTTAGGATCTTTGTAATAAAAAATTAACCTATCTACAATCCTTTTAATTTCATCTTCACTTAAATTTTCAAGAGTTTTCCATTCTGGACCACTTTTAGTTTCTATACCTAATTCTCTTAAAAATTCTATAGCAGCTAATTCATTTCCAAAAAATTCTGGTAAAAAAACCTCAAAATTATATGCTAAAGCCTTATGTATTGGTCTATTTCTCCCATATATCTTTAAACCCTTCTCTATAACAATTTTGTTAGCACCATATTTTTCTATCAATTCCCTAAAAATTTTACTCTCTTCCTTTCTATCACCAATAGCACCATATATTGCATATTCTATCAAATCTTCATTTTTTTCATCTAAGGCTATAGAAAATAAAAACGTTAAAATAGAAGTGCAAAAATCTTCTGGATTAACCTCTTTATATAAATGAGGATTAATATGAATTAAATTTTTGTTTTCAAATTCGACAATCTCATGATGATCAATAATCATTACTGTGTTCTTTTCTATTATATCTTTTAAAATGTTTAAATGACCACTTCCCATATCTAAAAAAACTATAAATTTTTTCTCACAATCTATCTTATTTTTAACCTTAGAATTCAATTGTTTTAAAAATCTTAATTCAAATTTTTTACCCAACCTGAGTAAACATTTAGAAAGTATTGCTGAAGAAGAAATGCCATCTGGATCATATTGAGAATAAATTCTTATAATTTTTCCTTCACTTAAATCTAAAAATAGTTTTGCCGCTTCTTTTATTTTTTCGAAAAACAAAAAAATCACTTTTGTATTAAGAGTCTAGCTCTTTCTATATCGAATGTAAAGTCTTGCGGCAAAACTTTTTTTCTTTTATAATATTTGATTAATCTATTAATTTTTGAAATTAGATTCTCATATCCTTTTTTAGAAGCCTTATCCTTTTTATTAACTTTTAAATGATCATACAAATTAACAGCTTTTCTAAACAAGTTAAGCAAATCTTCTGGATATTGAGGATATAAATTTTTTTCTTTCATTATAGTTGTTATAGATTTTCCTGTTATTGTTTTAACATCTGGAATTCCATACTGATCCCTTAAAATTGTTCCTATCATAGCAGAAGAATAACCAGATTTGGCTAATTCAACAACAAGGTTATACACTTCTTCTTTTTTATAAGGTAACCAACGTGGAACTACCTTTACTGGCGGTTTATGGCTTCTCGACTTACCTTTTTTTCTTGAATACATCCTTGCCATATTCAAACCTCTCTAATTATCCAAACAATTATTAAAAAGATTGTAAAAATAAAAATTGAAAAGGAAGATAGCATAGCAATTATAGTAACTATTCCCCTAGGAAATATTGCAGATAGACCTATGGATATAGAAAGAAGGATAGAAGAGAATAAAAGAATAGCTATAAAAATGTTTTCCACAGTCTCCAATCTATTTTTTCCAAAAATTTTACTTTTCAGTATACCTACCACGTTTTTCAATTTCATCCACCTTTTTAATTACTTCTTTCCATTCTTTAAAATATCTACTATATCCTATTACAATATTTTCCCATATTAAATTTAAAAAAGAAAAGTGGGTAGCCTTTATCGCTTCTTTCAATAGATTTAAATCAACTCCTTTATCTTCAATTCTTTTTGAAAAAAAGCCTAAGCCAAAATCTATAAAATACACTTTACCATCTTTTAAAATCATATTACTTGTTGTTAAATCACCATGAATTATATCGGAAGAATGTAATTTTCCAATATTTTCTCCAACTTTTTGAAATATTTCTTCAATTTCACTTTCACTCAAAGAGTTAACTATATCTTTTAAACGCAAACCATCTATATATTCCATAACAATTTTACCACTATTTTCATCTACATTAAAAATTTGGGGTGTAGGTACTCCAACTTTTCTTGCCTCTACCAAAAGTTTTGCTTCCCTTCTTGTTCTTTCTTTTCTAAGCTCTAAATCCAATTCTTCAATTCTATATGCTTTTTTTATTCTTTCCTTTACTAAAACTTTCTTACCCTCAAAAAAATCTAGATACAAAATTGCTTCTGCTCCCCTCTTAATTACTTCCATAGTTTATTTTTCATCCACGTCTTTAATTCCTTCTTCAGTAACCTTAAAAGTTGCTTCACTTTCAGGTAAATTTGGTGCATCTATAAGCCTTGCTATCCTTATATTTTCCTTACTTTTTCTCAAATAAATTCTATAAGTTGAAAAATGAGCCAAAATATGACCACCTATTGGTCTTGTTGGATCGCCAAATATTACAGAAGGGTCAGCCATTACTTGATTCGTTATATAAACAGCTAAATTAAAAGCATCTGCCAATCTTTGTAAAGTATGTAAATGTTTATTTAATTTTTGCTGCCTTTCTGCTAATTCTCCCCTTCCTATATACTCAGCTCTAAAATGACTTGTTATACTATCTATAACAATTAACCCAACATTTTTTTCTTCAATTTCTTCCCTCAATTTTTCAACTATAAACATTTGATGCTCCGCATTATAAGCTCTAGCAACATATATATTTTTTAATGTTTGAATAGGATCCAACCCTTTAGCTTTAGCCATTTCAACAATTCTATTAGGGCTAAATGTTCCTTCACAATCTATAAATATACAATTTTTACTAAGACCTCCTCTTTCGGGGGGAAGCTGAACATTTACAGAAAGTTGAAAACCCAATTGAGTTTTGCCACTTCCAAAAGGGCCATAAGATTCAGTTATTGCTTGAGTTTCTATTCCCCCTCCTAATAATTTATCTAAAGCTTTACTTCCAGTAGTTATTCTTAAAGCTTTTTGCTTTCTTTCCAATATTTTATCTGCGGTAACCAAGCCTAACTCTAACATTTGTCTTACATTTGCTATAATTTTTGCAGCTTGTCCTTCTCCTATTTCAGCTATAGCAGCTAATTCAGATGGAGAAATAACCGCAATCGCCATTGGATCTGTAAAACCAACTTCTCTCAATTTTTCAGCTATCTTAGGTCCAACTCCAGGAATATCTTCAATTTTTATCTCTTTATCTACCATTTTCAAACTCACCCACCAATTTATAAGTTTCGTTTGTATAATTTAAAGAATTTACATAAGATGCAATTAATTCCAATTTTTCAGTTAACTCATTCTTTCTTACTCTACCTTGAACTACGACTTCTTTACCTAAGACATTCTCTTCTATAATTTTTTTTCTTTGTCCCTCTTCCAATTTTTCTATTTCCCTTATATTTTTCCCAACCAAATATTCTGCCAAATCCCTAAAAAATATTACTCTTATTGTAGCAGTGCCGTCATCCATTAATGTCGGTAAAAACAAAAATTTTTCACCATCATTATTCTCAACAATATAGTTTGCCTTAAAAACTCTAACAATAAAGCCAACAATTTCAACATTACCAATTTTTACATCTTTAATTTTCATTCTTTCAAAAGAAGAAAACTTTTGCTCTAACTCTTCAGCTGAAGGTAAACCTTTTATATCCTCCAAAACCTTTAATAAACCACTTGGCCCCAAATGAATTTCAACTTCTCCATAATTTCCTTCCTTAGAAAAACCATTTATTATTTGAACTGCAGAACCAATCTTAATTTTTCCCTTATCAACAAAATCAACTTGATCATTCCATAAAACGACTCTAACATAGCCAGAATCATCTCCAACATAAAGATTAACAACTCTCCCTTTTCTTCCTCCAACATTAAACTCAACGACCTTTGAAATTCTGAAAACTCTTCCATAAAAATTCAATCTTCTTATACCAGGTAAAATCGAAGAAATTTTTATTTTTTTTCTTTCACTAGGTAACTCAATTCCCATTTCTCTGGCTATTAAATATATAGCTCCCTCAACAGTTATTAAATTGTTAAGCTCTTTAATTTTTTCATCTATTTTTTTCTTTATTTCTTCTTTACTTAAACCGCTTTTTTTCTCTAATTCATCCAAAAGCTCATCAATTTTCATAAAAATATTAATTAATCTAAATTAAGTTTCTTTTTTGCCAATATTATATCATCCAAAATAACAGTTTTTCTTTTGGCGTGAAAACAAAACTCATTAGCCAATTTTAATAATTCCACAATCTTTTTTTCCATATATTCAGCAAAAAACTTAGATGCTTCCGGTGAAACTCTTTTCGCACCAAATTTTTTCAATATCTTATCAAAAGTTTCTCTTTTCAAAATCATAAAATTATTTAAAATTTACTAAATAAACCATTTTACTTCATCAATCCTCCATTTTGGTTTAATTATATCAAAAAGCTGTGGAACAAAATTATTCTTATATGCAAGAATTCCTGTCCAAGCAACCATAACACCATTATCTCCAGAATATTCAATTGGAACAAAATAAAATTTAGCATTTCTTTCTTTACACATTATTTCCATCATTTCTCTCAACCTCTTATTTGCCGCAACGCCTCCAACAAGCAAAACTTCATTTTTCTCAGTATGTGCCAAAGCTCTTTCAGTAACTTCAGTTAACATAGCAAAGCATGTTTCTTGAAGAGAATAAGCTATATCTTCTTTCTTTTCACTTTTCAAATATTTCAAAGCTGCTGTTTGAATTCCAGTAAAAGAAACATCCATGCCCTTAACAGAATAAGGGAGTTTAATGTATTTTCCTTTTTTTGCCATTTCTTCAATTTTTGGTCCTCCGGGCATTTCTAAACCCATTTCTCTTGCAATAGTATCTAATAAATTTCCAATAGTAATATCTAAGGTTTCTCCAAAAATTTTGTAACTATCTCCTACAAAAGAAAGAATTGCATTATGACCGCCAGATAAATAAACAACGACAGGATCTTTACATTTAGTCAATAATCTACCTATTTCTATGTGAGCAATCCCATGATGAACAGGAATTAATTTTTTTCCATATTTTTCTGCCAGATTTTTAGCAAAATTTGCTGAAAACAATAAAGGAGGAGGTAATCCTGGTCCAGCAGAATAAGAAATTATATCTATACTTTCCATTTTCACATTAGCTTGTTTTAATGCACTTTCTAAGACTGAAGAACTAACTCTATAATGATGTTTTTTAGCTTCATTTGGTATTATTCCTTTTCCACTAGGCGGAACATAAACATTTCTAACATCTGCCAAAATATTACCATTTTCATCTACAATTCCAATACCAAAAGTATGTGCCGTACCCTCTATTCCTAAGCTTAACATATTTTCATATTTTTTATAACATAAAATAATCCAATGGAAGTAGAGGAATTAAAAAAATTTGGATTTGAAGAAAAATGGGTTGAAAGAATAAAAGAACTTGGAATAACTAAACTTTATCCCCCTCAAGAAGAGTTTGTTAAAAGAAAATTATATGAAAAAAGCTGTATAGTTTCTTCTCCAACAGCTTCTGGTAAAACTCTTTTAGCTTTTCTATCAACAATAGAATGTATAAAAAAAGGTAAAAAGGTTTTATATACTTCTCCTTTAGTTTCTTTAGCATTTGAAAAATATGACGATTTTTCCAAATTTTTTAAAGAAAGCAAAGTCGCTATTTCCGTTTCAGACTATGATTCATCGGATCCTTGGCTTCAAAGATATGATATAATAATTGCTACTAATGAAAAAATTGATTCTTTAATAAGACATGGCGCAGAATGGATTAAAGACGTTGGACTTTTAATTATAGACGAAATTCATTTATTGAATGATAAGGAAAGAGGAGCAACCCTAGAAATTGTTATTGTAAAAATAAAAAAGTTAGTTAAAAATTTAAAAATACTTGCACTATCTGCAACAATAAAAAATTGTAAAGAACTTGCTGAATGGTTAAATTGTGAATTACTTGAAAGTAAATTTAGGCCAGTAAATATCTATCAAGGTGTTGCTTTCAATTCTAAGATAAAATTTTTTGGAAAAGAAGAAATTGAGCTCAACAAAAACCTAGAAATTGAAGAAAGTATAGTTTTGGATACTTTATCAAAAGACAAACAAATACTTATATTTTGCTCGACTAGAAAAAATGCAGAAAGTTTAGCAGAAAGACTTTCTAATTTTGTTAAATTCTACTTAAAAAAAGAAAATATTAGCAAATTGGAAGAAGTAAGTAAAGAAATAGAAAATGTATTGGAAGTTAGTACCAAACAATGTAAAAAATTAGCTTCTTGTATTAAAGGGGGTGCAGCTTTTCACCATTCTGGTCTATTAGGAAAACAAAGAAAAATTATTGAGGACAATTTTAAAAATGGGTTAATAAAAGTATTAGTTTCAACAACTTCTTTAGCTTATGGTGTAAATTTACCTGCCTTTAGAGTTTTAATAAGAGATATAAAAAGGTATGATGAACTTTATGGAAATCGCTATATCCCAATTATTGATTATTACCAAATGATAGGAAGATGTGGTAGACCAAAGTATGATAAATATGGAGAAGCAATAACAATAGCTAAAAACGAAGATGAAGCTGAAAAAATATTTGAAAACTTTATTAATGGAGAACCCGAACCAATAATATCTAAATTGTCTAGTGAGCCAGCTTTAAGAATGCACATTCTTTCATTAATTGCTTCAGAATTTTGTCTAAGTAAAAAAAGTTTAAAGAATTTCTTCTTATCAACATTTTTTGCACATCAATATGGAGACATAACAACAATTGAAGAAAAAATTGAAGAGATTTTAGAGCTACTTTCATCTTGGAATTTTATAAAAATTAATTCTGAAAAATTAGAAGCAACCCCCTTAGGAAAAAGAATTTCTCAGCTTTATCTAGATCCAATAACTGGAAAAATATTTGTTGATGCAATAGAGTCAAATAAAAAATTTGAAGAAATAAATGTTCTTCAATTAATATCATTTTCTTATGAAATGAAACCTTTACCATATGTAAGATCTTCCGAAATTGAAGAAATAGAAAAAGAAATAGAATTAAATAGGGAAAAATTCTTTATAGAGATTTCTGAAGAAGATTTAGAGTTTGAAGAATTTATTAAAAGTATTAAGATGGCTAAAATTCTTCAAATGTGGATTAATGAAAAAAGTGAAGAAGAAATTCTAGAAAAATTTTCAATAACACCAGGAGAACTTTATTCTAGATTACAAATTTCTGATTGGCTTATTTATTCATTACATGAAATTTCACTTCTTCTTGGAAAAAAAGAAAACTTAAGATATTTAAATAAATTTAGAGTTAGAATCCAAAAGGGAGTTAAAGAAGAATTACTTCCATTAGTTATTTTAGAGGGCTTAGGTAGAATTAGAGCTAGAAGATTATATGAGAGAGGAATAAAGACAATAAAGGATTTAAAAGAAGTACCATTAGAAACATTGAGTAAAATAATTGGTGAAAATATTGCAAAAAAAATAAAGAAACAAGTTGAAGAAGAGGATAAAGAAGAAAAACAAAAAACGCTTTTCTAAATTATTTCAGTTTCTGTTACTATAACAAAATCTCCAACTGACCTAACTGCGGAAAAAGGTATTAATGGTCTTCCTTTTGAATCCGTTTTTACATTAAGATCTAATAATGTTCTGGTCGCATCTTCTACTACTAAATTCATTAGTTCCCCTGTTTCAGCTACAAACTCTATATTGCCAACACTACCTAGTTTTTTTCCTGTTTCTGCACTAACTATAGGCTTTCCTATTATTTCTGATAACCTTACATTTTTCATTGGCATATTTTTCACCTTATTAATAATTCTTTATAGAAAATAAATATTCTAATGGTTAGATGCTTTTTAGCCATATTTCCACTTAATGAAGAAATTATAAAAAAAGTAGAGATTATAAAAAAAGATATAAAAAATTTTTTAATTGGAAAAGCTGTAGAAAAAGAAAACCTACACATAACAATCTCTTTTTTTGGAGAAGTTAATGAAAAAGAATTGAAAGAAATTTTAGAAAAAACTGAAAAAACCGTAGAAAAAATAAATGGATGTGTTGCTTTTATAAATGGTATTAAATTGATTCCAAATGAAAATTTTATAAGAGTTATAGCTTTAGAAGTTTTTGGTTTAGAAAATATATCAAAAGAAATAGAAAAAAATGTTGGTGGGGATGTTAAACCTCCCCATCTAACTATTTACAGAGTAAAAAAAGTTTTTGAAAAAAACAAACTTATGGATTTTTGTAGAAAGGTAAAGATTGATGAATATATAGAAGTTAAAGAGTTAAAACTTATTAAAAGTACTTTAACTAAAAATGGACCTATATATGAAGTTATAACTACTTTCAAACTACTCTAAGAGATTTATATAATCCCTTTCTGTAAATATTCCCTCTATTTTTTTATTATTAACAATAAGAATAGAAGAAATTCCACTATTTTTCATTTTTTCGAGAGCATTTTTCAAACTTTCGCTAGGTTCAACAAATATTGGCTCCTTAGTCATTATTTCACTTATAGGTTTCTTAACAAAATTTTCCGAAAACTTATTTTCAAAAAGTTTAGAAAATAGTCTAGTAGAAGTTATATAACCAACTAACTCTCCATTTTCAATAACTGGCAATCTCCTATATTTTGCATTGACCATAATTCTTATTGTTTCGAGTATTGTATTTTTAGAAAAAACACAAAACGGTTTTTTTGTCATAACTTCTTCTATTTTTATTTTTTCAAAAATTGAAAAATCGCTGCTTTTCTTCAAAAAATCCGTTTCAGAAATTATCCCAACAACCTTATTACTTTCTCCAACTACCGGTAACCTTCCTCTTTTAGATATTTTCATTTTTTGTAAAACAATTCTTATACTTTCTCTATCTTCAACAAAAACTACTTCTCTGGACATAATTTTTGAAATCTCTTGAAAAAAGTCTTCCTTTTTCAAAAAAGCATCAAGAATATCTGTTATAGTAACTATCCCAACCAATTTTTTATTTTTATCAACAACGGGAAAGCTCCTAAACCCAAACTTACTAAATTTTTCCGAAACTTGAAATATACTTTCTTTATCAAAACAATAAATTGGATTTAAAGAAGCTATTTCAACTATTCTTTTATTACCTAATATACCAACTTTTTCCAATTCAACCATTTTTTATTTTAAAAACAAAAAATAAATCTTAACTTTTCTCTTCCACACTCTTACATGATTCGCAAATCCATTCCCCATTAATATAATACAAAATCTCAGAATAGTTTCCACATTCTTCACAGATTCCAGAAGCTATACCACTAATTCTTTCTGGCTCATATCCTTCTTCTTTAGCAATGGCTCTTTCCTCCAATATGTTAATAAATTCTGGTGTGCTTTTTGCAATATCAGTTTCTGTTAAAATCCCAATTAATTTTCCATTTTTTGGATTAACTACTGGAAGTCTTTTAATCAGATTTTTTCTCATTAAAATAGAAGCTTCATCTATTCTAGAATTTGGATGAATAACAATAACTGGAGAGCTCATTATATCTTTAACCTTTATTTTACTTGGATCCTTATTCTTAGCTACAACCTTTTCTATAACATCACTATCCGTTAAAATTCCTACTGGCTTATCATTTTTAACTACTACAACATATCCTCTTCTACTCTTAGCCATAATTTTTGCAGCCTTAACTATGCTAGAATTTCCACTAACAATATTAACTTTTTTTGACATCAGATCTTTAACAAACAACGTCATCTCGACACCAATTTTATAAATTACATTCGTTATTTAAAAATTCTTCAATTGATATACCATCATCTTCTTTTATTACTTTTTTTGGCTTTACTACCCTAATCTTCCCATAACCAAAGTCAACAACTATATAAAAAGGAAAGCCTTCCAAAAAATCTTTATCATAGCCATAATAATACAATTCTTCTTTACTACTAGACTTAACTTGAATTAAAACTATTTTCCCATTTTTTAAGCAAACTAAATCTGCTTCTCCTAAGCTCCCACCAGCTCTTACAACTTTCCATCCTCTTTTTTCAAATATCATTCTAATTTTTCTTTCAACTCTATATCCTTTTGATTTTACTCTTACCTTCTTCATATCCTAATTCATAACTCTTAAAATTAATTATTACTCCACTATTATTTAAAAAACCAATTACAATCTTTCCTTTTTTAGTTAACTTATATATTCTACCTTTTCTCCTTTCTGGCGTTATACATATTGTTAATCCCTTTTCTCTTAATTTAATTAGCTTTGTAGAAACGTTTGAAGGAGAACACTTAATAGTTTTAGCTATTAGTGTTGGTGTTGGAAAAGGTAAAGAACTTATTGCAATTAAAATTTTAAGAGAAAGAGAAGAAGAAAGAAGATATGAAACTTCTTCAAAATAAGAACCTTTCATAAATAAGTTATTTCTTCTTTTTTCTTTAAATTTTTTCCATAAAATAGACATAAAATTTACATATCTTAAAAAACTCTAAGAGTTTCTAATAAACGAGGAGCATAGCTCTCTATATTAAAAATTTTTTGAATAGCTGAAGCAAGAGAAATAGTTTTCTCTTCCTCTCCATGAACAACAAATATTCTTTTTGGTTTCGCATTTAAATTTCCTATATAAGCGAGTAATTGCTTTCTATCTGAATGTGCACTTAAACCATCTGCAGTATAAACTTCCATTTTTAGGTTAACAATAAGTGTTTTTCCTTCGAATTCTAATGGAATTTCTCTAATTCCCTTTTGAATTTTTCTTCCTAAGGTTCCCTCTGCTTGATAACCAACAAATATTAAAGTACTTTTTTCGTCTTCAGCTAAATGTTTTAGATGCTCTATAACTGGTCCTCCGGTAAGCATCCCACTAGTCGAAATTATTACACATGGTCTATCATTCCAAGCTTTTTCTCTATCCTGAGAAGAAGAAATTCTTCTAAAAATTGGAGATAAAAATGGGTCGTTTCCATTAATAGCTTGCTTATACATTCTTTTTCCATAATATTCTGGGTATGCTGTAAATATACCATTAGCATCCCAAATCATTCCATCCAGATAAACCGGATACAAAAAGTTATTTTTAACTAATATTGTCATTAGTTCTTGCGCTCTTTCTACAGAAAAAGAAGGTATGAGAACTATTCCACCTCTTTCCATAGTTTTATTAACAACCTCCATAAAGTTCTTCTCAACCTCCGATTTTTTTGGCATTACATCATTTTTTGCTCCATAAGTTGCTTCTATAATTAAAGTTTCTACTCTTTGGAATTCGTGATATGCTGGATCTAATAGATTTGTTTTCCCAAACTTTTGGTCTAATGCATAAACTATATTATGCAAACCTTCACCGACATGCAAATGAACTATTCCTCCACCTAGAATATGGCCAGAATTATAAAATGTTAATTTAACGTCTTCCGCTATATCAGTGACTTCTTCATAATCTAATGTTATTGCTCTTTTCAAAGCCTCTTTCACACCTTTAATAGTAAAAATTGGTTTTACTCCACTCCTCTGAGAAACTTCTATAAAATCTAACCAAAGAAGTACTCCTAAATCTAGAGTTGGTGTTGTTAGATAAAGAGGACCATCATATCCCATTTCATACAAGGCTGGAATAAAACCTATATGATCTAAGTGGGCATGAGAAGCAACTATTGCATCGATTTCACTTAAATCAAACTCTGGAACATTCAAAATTGGAAAACCATTTAAAGTGCCGGAAATTATTCCAGCATCAACTAAAATTTTTGATTTGAGAGTTTCAACCAATAAACAAGATCTTCCTACCTCTCTTGCCCCACCTAAAAAAGTTAATCTAATCCTACCTCTATTAATTTCTTTTTTAGTAAAAATTCTTCTACCAACATCATTAAGAAATTTCTTTCTAAATTCTACTTCTTCATGAAACATTCTTCTTATACTATCAACAATTGGGGAATCTATTAAAGGTGCTCTCTCTATTTTTGGTTTCCAAAGAGTTTCTTCCCTTATCTTTTTCAAAGTCTCTCCATTTTTTCCAATAACTAGACCTGTTTTTTTAGCGTAAATATTGACAATGCTCCTCTCTTTTTCAAAAACTATATCCCTAATTTCAGCTTCTTTTGGTACTATTTCATATATTTTTTTTCTTGCTTCATCCTCTGGTAAAAGTAAATTCTTTTCTGGTCTAACTTCTATTCTTTTTTTGACTTGAGAAACAACATCTTTAACAATTTGTTCGGCATTCTTAAAAAATTCTATATCTTTTGTATAAACTATTATTTCCGCTCCTTCAAACTCTATTCTACTTACAGATTTTGCTGGAAACAGCTCTTTAATTTTCTCTATTATTTCCATTATTCAACACCAAATAAAGCTTAAATTTTTTCAGTAAAAATTTCTATTCCCTCTTTGGTTATAACAGCTATATCTATTGCCTTTCCACCAGAACCTATATCTCTTTCTATAGCAGCTTTTATTGCCCTTTTAGCTAATTCTTTAGCCTCTTCTACACTCATATTATCTTTATATTGATCTTCCAAAACACCATACGCAATTGGAGAACCAGAACCAGTAGATGTAAACTTTTTTTCTTCTTCAATACCACCAACTGCATCTAAACTATAAATATGAGGACCTTTACTATCAACACCACCAATTATTAACTGAACAAAATAAGGAAAATATTTCGAAGATTGAAGTATGTTAGATAAAAGTGTGGCAGCTCCTTTAACGCTTATTTTTCTTTTGTGCATAGTTTCATACAACTTAAATTCTGCCCTTAAATATCTAGCTAAAGCTTGAGCATCACCACTAACGCCAGCAATAGTCATTGCTATATGATCATCAAGGGGCAGAATTTTTTCACTTTCCTTACTAGCAACTAAATATCCAAGAGTAGATTTTTTCTCAGCAGCTAATACTACCGCATTTTTACAAACTATACCCACTGTCGTTGTACCAGTTTTTTTTATCTCTAATGAATTTTCCTTCAAGTTAAACCACCAGAACTATGATTAGTTATTTATGCATACGTATTTAAATATTTAACACTCACCTTTATGAAGCAACCTTAACTTTCTTAAAACTAAAGCCATTTAAAGAAAAAAGAAGCATACCCCCACAATCATGGCATTTCCCTGTTAATGGTAAAGAACGATAAGTCCTACCACATTTTTCACAAACAAAACTATCAAATTTTTCTCCAAATTCCTTTGTCTCATTTCTTAGAGAAATATCAGTTTTAATAGAAGAAAGAATCATTTGTCTACCATTTGAAAAAAGTTGCTGCCTAGTTATACCAACTACTTCAAGTATTCTCTCTATAGGAGGTAATACTTGATTTTCTATATAATACTTAGCATCAATTTTAATTTTATTTTCAATAACATACTCAGGATCTTCAGCCCTCTTTGAAACTAAATCTGGACCAGCTACTATTACATAACCTATTCTATCACCAATAGCCGGAACTTTTTCTGGAGATCTTCTCATAAGCTTTTTTACTAATTCCACATGAGGTTGAGTTCCCTTATATTCTCCCAAATCTCTAGTCAAACTTTTAACAATAACTAAATCTTCAATATCAATTTCTCCTTTTTCTAATTTAGATATTACTTCTTTGACGTACTCTAACGTTTTTGCCACATTACCTTCTTTTAGCAACAGTTCTAATACTCTAAACAAAACCTTCTCCGTTAAATTACACCAATCCCTTCTCACAGTTTCTATACCCTTCATTACCAACTTTTCTTTATAACCACTTTCAGTCTTTTCAACAGCTATTCCAGCATATCTTTTTTTAGAAACTATGAGAAAACTTTTGAAAACACTTTCTATTTTTACTGTCATTTTTCCTTGATAATAATCATTTATTACCTTTTCTATTTCTTCACCAATCTTAAAGGCTTCTTCTAAATCTTTGTTACCAATCTTAACCATTATGGAATCTGTATCACCATAAATAACTTCCCAATCTTTATTACTTTTTTCAACAACTTTTTTAGTTGTTTCGATAAAATATCTTCCATAACTTGTTATTGAATTAGCTATTTCCAGAACGTAAACCCTCCCCCTTATAAAACCTGTATATCCATAGAAAGCGTTCGCCATTCTTTTTAAAGCCTCCTGTTTAGCATCTAACATAGCTTTTCTCATTTCATCTTTTTCTTTTTTCATTTCTTTCTTTACTCTATCTCTTTCATTGATTAAGAACTCGACTATTTGAGGAATTATTCCTCTTCTAATTTCTGGCTTAACAAACTTTGAGCCAAAAGGTGAAGTTATAACTTGACTTTCATCAAAACTATTATCAATTACCATTGTAGAGGGACAAATGTTAAAATTTACGTAAATTGTAGGATACATTGATTTAAAATCTAAATAAACTATTGGTGTTGTATATAAGCCAACTTTTGGATTCAAAACCAAAGCACCTTTTATACCTTTCACTTCCCTTTCTTCTTTCCTTTTCAATGTTTCATCTTTATCTGGTTTGTTTGGTAAAACATAATCCCTTTTATTAAATTCTCTCAACAACAAACATTCTATTTTAGAAGATTCTCCTTCATTTAAAACATCTTGAAGTAAAAGTCCACAAACTCTTGAAAGCTCTACATACTTATCCAATAACCTTCTTTCTAAAAATATTCTTAAAACTAGCTGGGCATCTCTTCTTGAATATTCTATCAACTTTTCTATTTCTTCTTCACTACCTTTTTCCCAAATCCTTGTTATATCACTATGTTTGAGTTCTATTTTTCCTTCATTTACTAAGGCTTTTCCAACATCATCTAAAGTATATCTCTTAAGCCTAAGTAATCCTCTGCCTACCATTTCCTTAACTATCTCATAAATGTCAACTATAACTCTCCCCAAAATATGATTTCTATATTCTTCCCCAACCTTTTTAATTATCATTGGTTTATCATTAGTCCTTCCGACATTAAGAGAAACTTTATTCTCTCTCATCCTGTCTTTAAGAAAGGGCAAATCAAAAGAATTAATGTTATAACCAACTATTATATCTGGATCATAATTAGATATAATTTTTAAAAATTCCTCCAACATTTCTTTTTCATCCTTAAACACTTTCGTATCTCCATTATGTTTAACCGGTTTTGAAACTAAAACCAAACTTTTTCTACCTTCATATTCTTCACTAAAAGATAAACTAATCATTATAATCTTATCTTTCTTTGTGTTTGGTTTTCCTTCTTTAGCTGTAGTTTCTATATCAAGAGATAAAATCTTAAAAGGAGCGTTTTCAAGATAGTCTAATTCTTCAAAACTATTAGCTTTAATTGATATTTCTGTTGAAGAAGTTTGCGTATTTATTGGCTCCCCTTCAACTCTATACCATCTCATTCCATATAAATCAAAATCTGCAAGAAATCTATACTTAAAAAGTATATCTGCTTCAAATGTTTTTAAAGCCAAACCAGAAGAAGTTATAAAATCTCTAACATCTGGTACCTTAGAAGGATCTGAAAGAAAAACTCTGTAGAATTCTTCCTTCTCTTTTCTATAACCTATTGGATAATATTTCTTCACTTTATCAACTTTCAATATTAAATGAGGAAAATTTTTTTCCAAAGTATTTTTTATTTCTTCCAAACTGTGGTTGGATAAGAAATAAAAATATGGAAAATAACCCTCATAAAAAACACATACGGTTTTTCCTTCCTTAGTCTTTCCAAACAACCTAATCAAAGGATGGTTATTAACCTGTATGTAATCTGCATCAATTAATTGAAATTCAACAATCATACTTTAATGTACTATACTTTTTAAAAAATTTTTGAAAATTGGAAAAAATATTTTTCAAAATAGAATTTTATAAAAATTTTCCCTCTTTTAAATAAAGAAGAGAATCACTTTTCACAAAATAAATTTGAACACCTTTGTAAATTTTTTTCAAATTTTCCTTAGAATCCACAACAATTACATACTCGGGAATTTCTCTTAGTAAAAAGAAATCATTTTTATAAATTTTACCAGTATTAACAAAAGAAGGTTTGAGATGTCTTTTTTCTAAAAGTAAAGAAATATCTTCTAAATAATTGCCTCTAAAACAATCCTTCAAAAAATCAAATTTTAAAATAAAAACTTTAACGTCTTTAATAAAAATTTTGACTCCGTTTTGGATTTTAATCTTTAACGTTTTATTTCTAAACACCAATTCATCATTTTTCAAAATAACCTCTTCTTCTAGTTTTGGAATTTTTCTAAAAAAGGAAAATGATGGATAAAAAAACTTATTGGCCATAAATTTTTCATTTTCCCTAATAACTTCAACTCCAATAACTTCGTCCAAATTTAACTTTTCTATATCTTCAGCTTCTCCACCTATAACAACATTTCCTGAAAAATCTTCTAAAGTAAAAGTGTAAGTTGTTTTATCTTTAACCATTCCAACTATTGTACATTTTTCTAGATCTTTTTTTATCTTAGATAATCTGTTTATGGAGTAAACATCCTTCAACTGATTGTTTTGAATTATGATTGGAGATAAAAACTCGAATCTACTCTTTAATTGAAAGAGCACATCATTTATGTCAAACTCCTTTATCTCTTCTGGATACTCTATCTTTACATTTGTTTCTTCTTCCAATAAGTCTTTCAAAACATCATAAGTCACTACAACTATATTTTCTTTTTTACATTTTTCCACTACTTTATCTATTAATTCCTTATGAGTAAGAAGTACTTCTATAGCTTCTGGAGAAACAAATATTTTTTCTTTTCTAAAATAATTTACCAAATCTTTCTTCTCCATAAAACTTATATTCTCGCTCTTCATTAAACTCTTTTCTTATACATCAAAATTTTACCAGCTTGTATTTTATCAACTTTTCCCATTTCCACTAATTCATCCACATATTTTTTGACAGTATTCCAACTCAACTCTTTTCCAATCTTTATAGATAAATGTCTCCTTATAGCTTCTATATTTTGTGGTATTTCTTCACTTAGTATTGATAGTAGCAAATTGTAAATTATTTGTCTATACGGTCTTCTTCCCATTAATAAAATAAAGTTTTGGAAATTATTAAAAACTTTTGGAAATTATTGTGAAGATTTGAAATTTTTTGAAATGATTTGGAAATTTTTATGAAGATTTGGAAATTATTAAAAAGATTTGTATTTAAAAATGAAGATTTGTTTCACTTTAAAACTGACCAAAATAAAAAGAAAATTATAGATAAATGTGTTAGTGAGATATAATAAATAAAAAGAAATAAAAAGAAATTTGAAAGGTCATAAAAATAAATGCTTACTGATTTAAGAAAAAATTTAAAATTAAAAGAATTAGAGATAATAATCTCTATAAATTCAATTGAAATCATTTTTGAAACTTCATAAAAATGTCGAAAGTTTATTCGACTTTATCTTTATCTCCAGTAAAGAAGGATTTTAAAAGTTGAATTTTCGACTGAATATTTTTTATTTTTTCAATATCTTTAACAGCCATATATATTCTAGGGTATGTATCAACTTTTTCTATAAAACCTAATGAAACTAGGTTATCTAATCTTTTTCTCAACGTTTCAATATTAATTTTCATACCTTCTATATCCAATATTTTATGCAATTTTTTTAAATCGAAAGAATTGAGTTCATTTGTTAATGGGTCTATATCTTTCCCATAAAATTTTTGTAGTATTTTTATTGTTATTACATCAAATTTTAAGATAAAATTAAAATCAATTTTATCTTCAATTTTTGATTTGAGAAGAGTCGATTGTAAGCTTTTGGTTTCGTCAGTTGATTCTCTCATTTTTCAAATTTCGTAATTTTAATTTTAAATAATTTTCTTTTCTATAGAAGCTATATCAAACTAACTATTTCAGCATCGATTTTTTCTTTTTCTATTTCAATTAATCCAAAATATCCGTCACTAAATTTACCAACATTTAAAACTATAGTATTTCCTAAATTATCTGTTCCTTGAGATTCATGAATATGAGAACAAATTGCAACGTTTGGTTTTAACTCTTCTATAGCTTTTCTAACCGCAATGGAACCAACATGTTTCCCCCCAACTATATCTAAAGTTGTTTGAAAAGGGGGAGCATGCGTAGCTTGTATCTTTATTTTACAATCTTTTATTTCCTTATAACCTTTTTTCAAACCTTCTTCAATTTCATTTTCACTAGGTTCAAAGGGGGTATTAAAAGGTGTTTTTGCACCACCAAAACCATAAAAACCAACACCATTTATAATTCTACCTTTTCCATGTATGGAGACATTTTCTTTATCCCAAAAATCTATTATATCTTTATCCCAAGTTCCCGGAACTACCAATAGACTTTTTCCGTAGGCCTTTACTTCCTCTAAAAATATTATTGCTATATCTTTTGCATCAAAACCCTTAATAAAGTCTGAATCAGTTAGGTCTCCAACCATTATCAATAATTCTGGTTCATAAGAGAATACTTTATCTAGCAAATTAGGTAAATTTTCTATATCATTATGTATACAACCAATTGCCGCAATTTTCATTCATTATTATTTTTTTACAAATTAAAATTATTCTACTGTGTAATAGATTCTCCTATTGTTTTTTCCCTTATTTTCAGCTTTGATTAGCTTAATTTTTCCTATTTCTTTGGTGTTTTTAACATGAGGTCCTCCATCAGCTTGTATATCTATTCCTTCTATTTCCACAATTCTCAAAATTTCTAAATTGGGGGGCATTTTCTCAGCTAACTTAACAATTCCAGGTATTTTGAAAGCCTCCTCTCTTTTTAAAAAGTAAATTTTGACATTTCTTCCTTCTTCAACTATTTTGTTAGCTTTTTTTACACAATCTTCAACTATTTCTTTCCAGTTTTCTGAGGGTAAATTAAAATCGTCTCTAGCATATTCTTCAGAAATATTACCCCCAGTTATTAATACGTTATATTCTTTGTAAAGAATTGCGGAAATTATATGCGCAGCAGTATGCAATTTCATAAGTTTGTACCTTCTATTCCAATCAATTTTGCCTATAATTTTTTTATTAGCTAAATTAGAAGCATCTTTATCTAGATAGTGAACTATTTCTCCATTTTCTTTTTTTACATCAATAACTTTGAATGTTTGATTTTCGAATATTATTTCTCCTTTATCACATTCTACTCCACCACTTGTTGGATAAAAAGCAGTTTTATCTAAAAAGATTTTGTTTCCTTCAACTTTTATTACATAGGCTTCAAACTCAGTTAAATAACAATCATTCATGTATAAAGCTTCTGTCATTATCAAAACTTATTCTTCTATTTTTAAATTTTGCTAGGAAATGAGTGAAGTATAAGATAATTTCTACTTATCTTTGTTCTAAAGGCAAAAAACTTTAACTATTTCTATTTAGATATATCTTTACCTACTATTTTTTTACTTAGACTTAGTTTGAAATGCAGCACAACCTTGTGGATTATTCCCTTCAAAACTTTTTCTCTATTTAATTTAATAATATCCAGCTTTCCTTCCTTTGTTTTATATACAACGTAAAGCCACATGTTCTCGTTTTCAACAAAATTCATAAATTCGTTTAGGGTTAAAAATACAATTCTTTGT
Organism: Candidatus Aenigmatarchaeota archaeon; assembly: GCA_044343155.1. Lineage (GTDB taxonomy): Archaea > Aenigmatarchaeota > Aenigmatarchaeia > CG10238-14 > SpSt-28 > SpSt-28. The sequence goes on along the minus strand of JAVZSS010000010.1, from coordinate 1,028 downwards.
TTTGGGTAGTTTCTTCTTTTTACTTCAATGTATCTTACATTCCCTTTTTTATCATAAGACTCAATATCGTAACCTTTTCTAGATTTACTTACATCTATCGCTCTTCTTCCTTCCCTCTCTTCCTCTTTTATCACAAATTCTAAAACTTTACTCTCTTTCATAGGTTAATTATTTTTTAAATTTTTTAGGTTACAGTAGGTTATTTCGTGAGAAAATTTATCAAATACAAGTTTTGGATAATTAAAGGACGTTTTCGCTAAATCCGCTTTAGCTATTCTGAGTCGACACATTCAATTATTAATATTGTTGCTTTTGAAAATTGTGGATCTTTATAAATGAATTCTATTTTTAGACATCCACGATATATTTTTATTAAAAATGTAAATATTATTCAGATAATAATGAGTTTTAAGGCGGGTTAGAATCAGACTAATGTAGGATTGAAAGGATTATGGCAAAAAATTACTTCTCAGGTTTTCTCAGAGGTTAGAATCAGACTAATGTAGGATTGAAAGTATATTGTTTTAGTAAAAACTGCTTTTGTTTGATTAGTTAGAATCAGACTAATGTAGGATTGAAAGTCTGTTCCAGCTACACAGTTAGGAGCAAATTATCAGTTAGAATCAGACTAATGTAGGATTGAAAGTTAAGAACTTATACTGAAGAAAATGGTGTTGGAACTGTTAGAATCAGACTAATGTAGGATTGAAAGTTATTGTTCATTTTTTCTCACCTCCTCCTTCTTGAGAGTTAGAATCAGACTAATGTAGGATTGAAAGGAGGACGAGTGGTTTAATACAAAATGGTTGGGAAAGTTAGAATCAGACTAATGTAGGATTGAAAGATACTTCTTTTTTGAATATAAGCAAATACTTGTTGTGTTAGAATCAGACTAATGTAGGATTGAAAGAAAGTATATATACTTATAATTTGAGAAAGATATATAGTTAGAATCAGACTAATGTAGGATTGAAAGAGAAAGAAAAGCAAACCCACTTTCTCTAGCTACTATAAAATATAAAAGATTA
>JAVZSS010000001.1:0-77900 GCA_044343155.1 Candidatus Aenigmatarchaeota archaeon | reverse complement strand
TTTATTTCCATTTAGCTTTAGAGAGTTTTTGGTGTATAATAACTTAAACTTAGAGGCATATACAACATTAGAAAAAGCACAAATTTTTAACCATCTTAAGGATTATTTATTTAACAGCGGGTTTCCAGAATTTCCGAAATTTGGGAAAAAAATACTAAAAACAATTTATGAAGATATTATAGAAAAAGATGTTGTTAAAAGAGAAAAAATTAAAAGAGAAGAAGAGTTGAGAAAAATAGCAAGATTTTTGGTTAGTAATTTTTCAAAAGAGTTCACTTATTCATCCTTAAAAGAGATTTCTACAGTAAAACATTTGTTTACTATTTCTAATTGGGTTAGTGCATTGGAGGAAGCTTATTTGATAATAAAGCTTGAGAGATTTAGCTTTAAATTAAAACAAAAATTTGTTGCACCAAAAAAAGTTTATTGTATTGATAATGGGTTAATTGGTGTTGCCGGATTTTTAACTAGTGAGAATACAGGTAGGCTAATGGAAAATTTGGTTGCAATAGAGTTGTTAAGAAGAAAAAGTTATTGGTTTAATGATTGGGAAATTTACTATTGGAAAGATTATCAACAAAATGAAGTAGATTTCGTTATAAAAGAAGGTTTAGATGTTAAACAATTAATTCAAGTAACTTATGCTTCTAGTAAAGATGAAATTGAAAAAAGGGAAATTAAAGCTTTATTAAAAGCTAGTGAAGAACTAAAGTGTAAAAATTTGCTTATAATTACTTGGGATTATGAGGATGAATTGAAAATTGAAAATAAAAGTGTTAAATGCATTCCTTTATGGAAATGGTTGCTAGGAAATACTCTAAGTTTATGGTAGTTTCTAGAGGAAACAAAAATATATATTTTTTGTTTCCTATATTTCTTTTATGTTAAGAGAAGTCTTATTAGAATGGAAAGAGAAAGAATTGCCGAGGAGAATAATTAAAAGAGAGCTAAAAATTTGGATGAACAATCATATAGTTTCAATTATAGGACCAAGAAGAGCTGGAAAAACTTATTTTATGTTTCAGCTTATTAAAGAGCTTTTTGAAAAGAATTTCACTAAGGAAAATATTGTTTACTTAGATTTTACAGACCCTAGAATAAAAAAAGTTAGTATTTCTGAATTTTTGAAAGAAATAAATTACCTATTTAAAGATAACATATTTCTTTTTTTCGATGAAATTCAAGAGCTCGATAATTGGTCTTCTTTTGTTAGAACATTGCATAATTTTCAAAAATATAAAATAATAATTTCTGGCTCTTCTTCAAAACTTTTAAGTAGGGAAATTTCAACAGAGCTGAGGGGAAGATGTATTTCTTTCGTTTTATTTCCATTTAGCTTTAAAGAATTTCTTGATTTAAAAGAATTTAAAATAGAAAAAGAAATTTCTGAAGCAAAAATTGGAAAAATTTTAGGATTATTGAAAGAATATATAGATTTTGGTGGATACCCGGAACTTATTTTGCAGGAAGAAAAAAATAAAAAGCTAGATATTGCAAAAACTTATTTCGATGCAATTTTTTTCAAAGATATAATAGAAAGATTTAAAATTAAAAATGTCGCACTTATGGATTATTTTGTTAGATATTGCATATCTAATTCCTCCTCTTATGTTTCAATATCAAAAATTGAAAATGAATTAAAATCAATAGGTTTAAAAATTAGTAAAAAAACTCTAGCTAATTATTTAAAATATGCGGAAGAGGCTCTTTTTGTTTTCCCTATAAAAAGATTTTCTTTTAAATATAGAGAAAGAGCAAAATATCCAGTAAAAAGTTATTTGGTTGATAATATATATTTTCAAATTGAGCCAAGATTTTCTAAAGATGTTGGTAAAAAAATTGAAAATTTAGTTGCTATACAGCTTTTAAAGAAAAAACTTGAAGGAAAAGTTAATGAAATTTTTTATTTTAAATCAAATGATTACGAAGTTGATTTTTTAATTAAAAATGGTTTAGAAATAAAACAACTAATTCAAGTAACTTACGCTTCAAGTAAAGATGAGATTGAAAGAAGGGAAATAAAAGCTTTGTTAAAAGCTTCTGAGCAATTAAAATGCAAAAACTTGCTCATAATAACTTTGGACTATGAAGATGAGTTAAATGTTCAGAACAAAAAAATTAAATGCATTCCATTATGGAAATGGTTAATAGAAAGGCAATAGTTTGTTATTTTGTTCTATAAATCTAGTATTATAGTACAATATTTATAAATATTGTTCTACACTAATTTTTTATGAAGACAATTTTAAAACAACTTGTGAAAGAATGGGAAGAAAGAGAGTTGCCGAAAATAATTGAGAGAGATAAAGATCCTAGTAAGTTAATCGATTGGAAAATTGTTAAGGCTATACCAATAGTTGGTTTCAGAAGAGTTGGAAAAACATTTTTGCTTTTGAATACAGCAAGAAAAATAGGAAAAGAAAATACAATTTATATAGATTTTGAAGATGAAAGATTGCCAAAGAAAACAGAAGTTTTGACTTGTTTTTCTGAGATTATAAAAGAAATTTATGGAAAGAAAAAGCTTGTTTTTTTGTTAGATGAAATACAAAACATTCCTAACTGGAGCAAATGGGTAAGAAGAATGTTAGACAGTTTTAATTATCAAATAATTTTATCTGGCTCATCATCAAAACTTTCAAGTAAAGAAATACCAACTGAATTGAGAGGAAGATGTATAACTTTTGAGGTTTATCCACTATCATTTTCAGAGTTATTAAGATTTAAAGGAGAAAATATAGAGGAATTAACGAATGCTCTTAAATTAAACCTATTAAGAGAGTATATAAATTTTGGTGGATTACCTGAGATTGTTCTCTCAGATGAAGCGAAAAAATATCTACTTATTGAGGAATATTTCAAAACTTTTCTTATTCGCGATATTTTCGAACGTTATGGTATAAGAAATAAAGAATTAATGAGGGATCTTATAAGACTTTTACTTAACTCAACTTACATAACCATAACAAAAATTTTTGATACTTTAAAATCTATTGGTCATAAAATAGGAAAAGAGACAGTTGCTAACTATCTTTACTACTTAGAAAATTCTTTATTTGTAGAATTTTTAGAGATTTTGACACCTAAAGTAAAGAATTCTTTAAAAGCACCAAGAAAAGTTATGTTTATTGATAATTTTTTCATAAAAAGATTTTCGAAATTTTCAGAAAATATTGGAAGATTAATGGAGAATTGTGTATTTTTGCAACTTAAAAGAAAGGTTAGCGAAAATCCCTTAGCTGAAATTTACTATTGGAAAGATTATCAACAAAATGAAGTTGATTTCGTTATAAAAGAAGGTTTAGATGTTAAACAATTAATTCAAGTAACTTATGCATCTAGTAAAGATGAAATTGAAAAAAGGGAAATAAAAGCTTTGTTAAAAGCTTCTGAGCAATTAAAATGCAAAAACTTGCTTATAATTACTTGGGATTATGAAGATGAATTGGAAATAGATAATAAAAAAATTAAGTTTATTCCGTTGTGGAAATGGTTAATAGAAGGGTAATATAACTGCAAGGTTTTTAAAAAAGCTTGTGATTATAATATTATGAATACTGAAGAAATTAAAAGAGTTTTAGTTGCTCAAAGGGAAGAAGTAGAAGAAAAATTTAAGAAAACAAAAATAATTAAAAGAGAAGCTAATAAGAATAGGTTAAAAAAATATTTGTTGCATCCAAATATACTGTTGATTTTAGGAATTAGGAGATGCGGAAAATCAATTTTCTCATTACAAATTTTTGAAGGAGAAAAGTATGGATATATAAATTTTGATGATGAAAGGTTGATAGAATTCACTACAAAAGATTTTGATAAGCTATTACAAGGCTTTTATGAATTGTATGGAGAAATAGATAATATAATTTTGGATGAACCACATAACATATACGGTTGGGAACTTTTTGCTAATAGATTGAGGAGAACAAAAAAAGTTATAATTACTGGGAGCAATTCAAAACTTTTATCTGGCGAATTAGCAACTCATTTAACAGGAAGACATATTGATTTTACTTTATTTCCATTTAGCTTTAGAGAGTTTTTGGTGTATAATGATGTATTTTTTCAAAATGAAGATTTTTATTCAACAAAAAAATTAGCTATTGTAAAAAATAAACTTAACGATTATCTAAAAATTGGTGGCTTTCCCGAAGTTTATTTACTTGGTAAGGAAATTCTTGTAAAGATTTTTTCTGATATAGTTGAGAAAGATATTCTAAAAAGATTGAAAATAAAAAAGAAAACTACATTTAAAGAGTTAACAAAGTATTTGATATCAAACTCTTCATCAGAAATAACATTTTGTAGGTTGAAAAATATTTTTGATATAAAAGATGTACATACTATAAAAGATTGGATAAGTGGAATAGAGGATGCTTATTTAATAAAACTTATTAACAGATTTTCTCCTAAATTGAAAGAGCAATTTCTCGCACCGAAAAAAGTTTATTGTATGGATGTGGGAATTGTTAACTCAATTGGATTTAAAATTAGTCAAAATACAGGTAGGCTAATGGAAAATTTGGTTGCAATAGAGTTGTTAAGAAGAAAAAGTTATTGGTTTAGTGATTGGGAAATTTACTATTGGAAAGATTATCAACAAAATGAAGTAGATTTTGTTATAAAAGAAGGTTTAGATGTTAAACAACTAATTCAAGTTACTTATGCTTCTAGCAAAGATGAAATTGAAAAAAGAGAAATTAAAGCTTTACTAAAAGCTAATGAGGAACTAAAGTGCAAAAACTTGCTTATAATTACTTGGGATTATGAAGATGAATTGGAAATAGATAATAAAAAAATTAAGTTTATTCCGTTGTGGAAATGGTTAATAGAGAATTGAATAGAATTTAAAATATTAAAGAAATAGTTTCAATGAGGCTGAAAAAATTTTTGTTTATTTTTTTCTTACTTTTTTTAGTTTTCTTACTGTTCAATTTTAGAACTTCGAATGAGAATATAAAAAATGAGTTGAATTTATCAAAAAATAAAGAAGAAGGTCAAGATGTTAGTAAATTTATAGAAAATGTTACACAACAAATAACAGAAATTAAAAAAGAAGAAAATATGGTTAAATTTAAGGTTGCTGATAAATATGCAAATTGTTACCCTAATGGTGAGGTTTATGTTATTGGAAAAGATATTCTTTACTTTAATTTAACAAATGGTGAATTTAAGGTTGAAAAAGAAAAGATTGTAGAATTGGGAGATTTTTTGATTATATGGGTAAATTTTAAAGCTTCTGAGTGTGGCTTTAGAGATGAATTAATTAAGAATTACAAAGTATACTATCTTTGGAATTTGAGTTATATATTAAATACAAATGAATATGAGCTACAGTTTAATATTAAAGAAAGAAATTTTAATAAACCTCTTTATTATGTGGAGTTAACAAACTATGTCAGGCCTAATGAAGTAAGCTGGTATTATGAAGAAATAAAATCAAAAATAAAGTTTACAGGAATAATTTATGAAGATCTATATCAAATTAAGAGAAGGTTAGATTCAGAATTTAGATATCTTTATGATTTTGATAATGTTTGGTTATTCCCAAATCAAACTTTAAATCAAAAGTATGCCGATTGCGAAGAGTATTCAACTACTTTATTGTCCCTCTTTAAAAATTATGATTCAAATATAAAATGTTATAATCTTGTTGTAAAGAGACACTTAACAACTTTTTGCAAATTTAGAGAAGAATTTGATGATTTTGATACTATAGCTATTTATGATCAAGGAGATATTCAGTTAAGAGAAAATTTCTATAAAGCTTATAATGATTATGAGAGATGTAGAAGAATTTTAAGATTAATTCAGAATTATTATTCAGCTTATGGTTTATCTTATCCAACCTCTAAGGAAGTTTGGGTGGAATATGCTTTTGACGATAAGGAAATTTTTAGTTTTGATAACTCAGAAGATTTTTGCAATTGGGTAATCGAGAAAATTTAATTGTTATTAAAATTTTCTATTTTCAAAACTTTAATTTCATTTATTTCATAAATTTTTTTAAAACCATACTTTTCTAATTCTTTGGCATATTCTGGTAAAGTTATTTCTTTGTCAATAACAGCAAATTTGGGTTTAAAAATTTCTAATAATTTATAAAAGTTTTCTATACTGCTAGGGTATGGTAAAACTTTTGCTCCAGTTAAATAATTCAAAACTGGATAATTTTCTGCAATTACAAAATCATCTTCACTAACTTTATCTTTCAAGAAATTTGAAATCAAAACAATTGAATTATCTTCTTTTATGGTTAGAAGATTGTAGCAAGGATAAATTTGTAATAAAATTATGACTAAAACAATTAACCAAATTTTTTTGCTCTTTTCTAAATTAACCAGCCCTAAGGAAGAAGCTATATAAAACAAAGGAAAATAAGGAACTAAATATCTAAATTCTTTTCTAGAAAGAATGGAAAAACTTAAGAAAATTAAAATTACTGTAAAAATTAAGATTTTGTTTTCTTTTTTTAATTTTGTAAAAAAGGAAAATAGAATTGGCAAGCCGAAAATTGGAACTAAATTTATAAAGTAAAAATAAAATGGTTCCTGATAATATTTTTTTGTTGAGGCCTCTTTAAAAGAAATAATAATGGCTTCAAATGGGTTACCATATCTATAATATGAAAAAAGAAGAAATGGTAAAAATACTAAAAAAGCAACAATAATAGCTAAAAATAGATGTTTAATATTTTTGTATTTTAAGAATACTAAAAGGAAAGGCAAAGAGAGAATAAAATTTGTATATCTAGTCAAAATTGAAAGAGAGAGAAAAAAAGATGAAAAAAAGAAAGATTTAAAGTCGTTTTTATATGAAATCAGGAAGTAAAAGAAAGAAACAATTAGAAATGATGATAAACTTTCTGTTAGAATTTTAGAAGAAAAGAAAAGAAATAGAGGGGATATAGATAAAAAAATAGCTGATATTAATCCTAAATTTTCATCTTTAATTTTTTTTCCAAGTTTAAAGGTTAGAAATATAGAAAGTGAAGCAAAAATAGGTGGCAAAATTCTTTGAAACTTTTCTCCCAAAAAATAAAAAATAGATAGCAAAAATGGAAAAAGTGGTTGTCTGAATGATTCATCTATAACTAATTTGTATCCATAGTAGTTTGTTAACTTTTCTGGAAACTGATAGTTTATGAAATAAGAAAATTTCTTTGCTAGGTTTTTAGCCAAACCTAAATAAACAGCCTCATCCCACCAGTAAGTTTTTGAATTTATAGAGAAATAGTATGTTAGAAAAAATATAATAAAAGATAAAATTGTTACAATTCTCTTTTTAACCATAACTTTATTTATTAATTTTCAAAAATATTTTATGCTAAAATGGTTTGACTATTTAACATTTGCAACATCTATAATTTCTTTTTTTGTATTTTTTACGTATTTACTATTCTATTTGGAGAATAGAAAGAAAGTTTTTAGAGATCCTAAACCGCCAAAAAAATTGCCAAAAGTAAGTATTTTGGTTCCAGCCTATAATGAAGAAAAAACTATAGCTTCTACTTTAAAATCTTTACTTAATTTAGACTATCCAAAAGATAAGTTAGAAATAATTGCTATAAATGATGGCTCAACTGACAAAACTCTAGAAATTATGAAAAAGTTTAGAAAATATGGTATTAAAATAATTGATAAACCAAATGGGGGAAAAGCTTCTGCATTAAATGCTGGATTGAAAAAAGCAAAAGGAGAAATAATAGTTTGCATGGATGCCGACTCTATTGTTAAAAGAGATGCTCTTAAAAAAACAATAGGTTATTTTAATGATCCAAAAGTTGGAGCAGTTGCAAGTAGTTTGAAGGTATATAAACCAAAAACATTCTGGCAGAAAATGCAAGCAGTTGAATATTTTTATAACATATTTTTAAGAAAAGTTTTGGCTTTAATGGATTCAGTTTTTGTGGTTCCAGGACCTTTTGGGCTATATAGAAAGGAAGCATTAGAAAGAGTTGGTGGTTGGGACGAAAAAAATATAACTGAAGATATGGAATTAACATTCAGGTTACAAAAAGCTGGATATAAGATTGAAACATGTTTAAATTCAATAGTTTATACAAAAACTCCAGAAACTTTTAAAAGACTAATAAGGCAAAGAGTTAGGTGGTATAGAGGATTTATAATAACATCTAGAGAATATAAGGAAATGTTTTTTAATCCAAAATTTGGAAATTTAGGAGTTTACACATTACCATTATATGTAGTTTTTGTTGGATTACTTTTCATAAATATTTCTTCTTTGGTTTATTCAATTTATAGAATTGTTTTAGATTTGTATTCTATATATTTCAAAACAGGGATAGAAATACCAGAAATAGATCTAAGAAATTTAGACTCACCAATATTATATACAACAGTTTCTAATGTGTTTTGGTTGGCAAACATAATTTTGTACGCTTATATTTTTTATCTAAGTCTAATAATGAGTAAAGAAAAAAATTTTGTGAAAAATTTATTTTCTTACCTAGTACAAATATTTATCTATCCTTTTGTATTAGCTTACAGTTGGTTTTTGAGTATAATTAAAGAAATTTTAAGGGCGAAAACAAAATGGGAAAGATAGACACCAAAATTTATTTAAAAGCAGCACTTTTAACAATTTTAGTTTTTGTAGTAGGTATAGGAATAGGTATTTATTTGGACTCAATAAGAATAGGTTTTTTTGCGTCAAAATTAGAAGAGTTTCAAATAGATTTTTCAAATCTAATGCTAGAAGAATTATTTTTCAAATCTTTTGAAATTGAAAATGAAAAAATTTGTGAGATATATAATGAAAAAACTACAAAATTAGCAGAAGAAGCTGGTAAATTAGGTAGTTACTTAGAAACTTTTAAAGAAACTACTAAACTAAAATCTTATGATTTGGAGATATTGAAACAAAAATATTTTTTAACAAACCTTCAGCTTTGGTTACATATGAAAAACTTGAGAGAAAAATGTAATTATAATGTAACTACTATTTTGTTTTTCTACACATCTTTATACAGATGTGACGACTGTATAGCGCAAGGTATAATTTTAGATAGGTTAAAGAGGAAAAATCCGGAAAAATATATGATTTTTGCTATAGATGCGGATTCTAAGTTAGGAATAGTTTCAACACTTAAACAATATTTTTCTGTAAATTATCTTCCCACAATCATAATAAATGAAAAAGTAAAGCTTGAAGGATTTTATAATGAGATTCAATTAAAAGAATTTATTGATTGAATAAAATAAATTTATGAGACAAAGAAAGAAAATAGAAGACGTTAAAATAAGCCTTGATATTAAGAAAATAATATTGATATCTGTTCTAATATTTGCACTTTTTATTATTGATTTTTGTCTACCACAAATATATAGTTGGTATAAATCTCTTCAACCGGTTACAAAAATAGTTTACTTTAATATTCCAATGGAGTTTAGAGCAGATTTAAGATTAGCGAAAAATATAGAGGTTTATCCTAATGAAGAAATTATAAAAGATGTTTTTTGGAATAAAAATTTGAATAGAATAACAATAGCTATATTAAACACGACAAACGAAACTCATTATATTGGAGTAGAAGCTTATGAAATAACGTTTAAATTAGTAAGTTTTTACACTTTAAATGGTTTATCAGTTGAAGTAAAGGGAAAAGAGGTTTCAGATATTTTAGAGTTAAAAGGAAATTCTACAAATCCTGTAATATATATAATACCACCAGCAATAGCAAATGAAACTTTAGTAAGATTAGAAAATTACACTGTTTTCATTTCTGGAAGAAGTTTAAGAGAGTTAGATTTAGCAACAACAAAATTTATTATGACAGTTTTAGGAATAAGAATATAAAATATTTAAGATTTTTCTAGCTTAATAAAAAATGAAAGATTTTGATTTTTCCTGTTCTGTAACTAGGCTGGTTAATGCTTTAGTGGAAAGTGAAAATAGTATAAAAAACAAAAAAAGAAACTACAAAAAAAATGAAAATGGAAAATACTATCATCAAATTTTGGAATTTTATGGTAGTGAACTTTATGAATCTATAATAGAATATGGTGGTTTTAGAGTTAGAATTTACGGGTCTCCTGACAGAGTAGATAGAGAAAGAAGGGTTGTGGAAGAGCTTAAGACTTATAGATTTAAAGAGAATCTGGATTTTCAAAAAAGAAAAGGAAAATATCAGCTGGCTATTTACTGTTATCTAGTAGGTTATTCAGATGCAATACTATATATTTATAATGTCGTAAGAAGGATGCTCGAGCGCACTATATACTTTTATATCCCCAGAGAAGATCAAATAAACGTAATAAAAAGTGCATTGGCTATACTATTGAAAAATAAACTTTCACAAGAGACTTAAATCCCCAGTTATTTTATCAATTCTTTTTTCTTCTATAGGTCCAATTCCTATACAAGTTATAGTTCCCTTTCTTAATTGAGTTAATCCAGCATCGGAAATTTTTACATAACTTATCTTTTCTTTTCTCAACTCTTTTTCTATTTTTCTCAACTCTTTTAGATCTTTAACTTTAAGAACAACTTTTTTTGCACCAGACCTTCTCCATTTTTCTAATAATTCTTTATCAACATTTAGGGCTGCTTCTAAACTAGCATGAGCTACATGTGCAGCTAGCTTACCTTTGCTCCAATCTAAATCCTTTCTTACTATTATAACTTGCTTTAACATAAAATAATTTAATAAAGCAATTTAAAGAACAGCATAAAATTTATAAATGAACGATAGCAAAATTTATTTTCTTGTTGGAGAAAAATGTTTTTTTAACAGATTCACAGATTGTGGTTTTAAATCCAAATGGAATGGGTTGTGGTCTTTGAGTAGAAAGTTTTTGGAATATTATGCGATAAAGATAAACGATGTTTGGCTACCTTCTATTCAAAAAGCTGTTGAAGAAGATCTAGAAAAATTTAAACATTTTTATGAAACTCAAAATTTAAAAATTGAAGAAACACTATTTGTTCCAGAAAAAGAAAGATGTTTGATTATAAAACTTAGAATTGAAAACAAAAATGAAAATAAAGAGAATGTTAAAATAGAATTAGAAACAGCCTTAAACATAAGAGATTGGAATGAAAATTGGAATGAGAGAGAGTATGAAATAAGTTATAGAAACAACTATTATGTTGCTAAATGCGAAAAAGGAAAGGTAATATTTTACTCAAGTCATCAAGGAGAATTTATTGGTTATCACTTTTATAAAACACATTATCCTAGTAATGAGCCACAAAGGTGTTTTGTTACGAAAAATTTTTTGATTAATTTGTATCTTGAAGGCAAAGAAGTTAAGGTATTATATTTTGCTTTTGCTATAAATTTGGAGGTTTTTGAAGTAGAGACTATAATAAAAAATGTGGAAAATTTAGAAAAAGAGAAAAGAGAAGTATATGAAAAAGTTTTAAAAGAAAACATGTTTTCTAGTGATATTAATTACTTAAATGAACTTTTCAAAATAGCAATTCTCAATATGAAGAAGAATATTGTTGAGTTCGAAGATAAAAGAGTATTTGTAGCTGGCTATCCATGGTTTACTCAAGTTTGGAGTAGAGATTCTTTTCTAGCAATTTGGAGTTATATTTTTGATGAAGATGCAGCTAAAAACACCATTTTATTGTTTGCCAAGAATTTGAAAAATGGAATGATTCCAAACTTTATTGCTAAAGATTATATAGATTACAATTCTTCAGATTCAACTCCATTGTTTGTAATAGCTCTTTACAAATACATAATAAAGACTGGAAAAGTTTTTCTTATTGAAGAAATTAAAGAAAAACTAATAGAAATTTTCAGATTTTACCAAAAAAATAAAAACGAAAATGGCTTCATTTATTCTAATAAAAATTCAACTTGGATGGACTCCTTAGAAAGAGAAGGCTATTGTTTAGAAGTTCAAGCATTTTGGTATTATGCTTTAGATTGTATGTCAAAAATTTTTAGCTTGATAGAAGAAAAAGAAATTTTAAAAGAGATAGAGCAAGCGAAGAAAATTCTTAAGAAAAACATAGCTAAATACTTTAGAAAGGATGAGTATTATTTAGACGTTCTTGATAAAGAATATACATCAATTAATCAGATATTTTTACCTTTAGCTGAAGTTATTCCTTTAAAGAAAGATTTCGTTATTAAGTTAGAAGAAACTTTTCTTACAGATGTAGGTTTATCTACATTGCCAAAAAATTCTAAAGAATACAGTCCTGCATCTTATCACAAAGGGGCTAGTTGGTCTCACTTATTAGCTTTATTATCATTTCTTGAATTTAAAGTAGGAAGAATAGAAAGAGCTTTGGAGAATTTGAGAAGAATTTATAATAAGTGCAATTCTTTGGCTATTTCTTCAATCCCAGAAGTGTGGAATTCAGAAAACGGAGATTTAATAGTAGAAAAACCAATAGGTAAAGAAGAAAGCGCTTTTATTCAACTATGGAGTTCTGCGATGATAATAAAAGCGATAGACGAAGGATTGTTAGGTTTAGAATATGATGCAATTTCGAAAGTTATTAAGGTTTCTCCAAAAATTGAAGGAAATTTTGTAAGAACTATAAGAATAGGGGACGATATGGTTACTATTTCTATCGAGTTTAAAGAAAAAAAATTAAGAGTAAATTATAAAAGTAGCTTAGGAAAAGAATACAAGATTTTTGCTTTAGAAGAAATTTAAGTCATATAGATTCTTATAATTTTTAGGATTATACAAAACTTTTTTTAATTTTTCTATTGGTATTTCTCTATTTTTCGGAAAAGCTTTGAATATCTTATGATTTTTATATTTTTTATTTTCAACTATTTTTATCCAACTATCTTTTAGGAAAAAATGAAATGGAAATCCTCTATTTTTTACAATCTCATAATTATGACCAGCATCTTCTGGAACAACTCCTAAAATTAAGCAATCAACATTTTTGGAGATTAAACGATGAATATATCTTGGGGATATAAATATGGAATCACCTTCTTTTAGTTCAACAAAATATGATTTCTTTTTTTCTATATCGGAAAGAAGAATTATACATTCATTTTTAATAACTTTGTAAAATTCACCTCTATTTTTTTCATGTTTATGACCATATGTTAAAAAAAGCTCTCCATTTTTTTCTACAGAAAAAATTCCTTTTTTAAGCAGTGTTAAATCAAAGTTTAGCCCAAATTTTTCTTTAATAATGTTGTATTTTCTTATACCTTTCCATAAATTATAAACAAAATAAACAACTCTATCACCAAAAAATTCGAGAGCCTTTCTTCCACTTCTCAAATCCAAGATAACCTTTTCTTTTATCAATTCACTCATTTTTCTTTGCCAACAGAATGGTTCTTCTTCAAACTCCAGATTCAAAATATAATCTCCTTTGATTTTTAACCCATCTACCTTCATTATAATCTTTTTTTCTAAAAATTAAAATGGGCCGGTAGATCAATGGTAGATCGCCGCCCTCGCAAGGCGGAGGCTCCGGGTTCGAATCCCGGCCGGTCCAAAAATTTCAAATTAATTTTTTATTTTTAATCTTTCATATGGAAGCTTTTTGGACTCCATGGCTACACATGCATCAACCTTTAATTTGGATTGATGATATTCTTGAAAGTAATTTGAAAAAGATGATTTTGTCAAGAGATTCAAAAGAGAGTTGGGATGGAAAGTTGATTGCTAGAGCATACAAAAATCCTGCAACTTATATTGAAAAGTTGAAAAAATATGAACCAAAAATTATGTTGGATTTCTCCGGAATTCTTCTAGAATCTTTAAATAGTTTATCCAAATTTCTAGAAAATATAGAAGTTCATGGTGAAAAAATAGGAAACATAATTGAATATTATAAAAGAATAATGAAAATATTTCCGAATAGTATAGAGTTTGCAGGTACTGCATATTCTCATTGTTATTTTCCTGTAACTCCAGAAAGAGATTGGGAATGGCAAGTTAGAGAATGGCAAAATGTTTTTTCCTCTATTTTTGGAAAAGGTCATCTTAAAAATGTTAAAGGATTTTGGTTGCCAGAAATGGGAGTTCCATCTTATGGAGATAAGCTAGCAAAGTTAATAAAAATTCTTAGAGATTTTGGTTATGAGTGGATTATATTACCAATTTTTTCTTTAGCAAATTATGAAAGATTGGGTTTTGAAGAGAGAGTAAGATACTTTTCTAAGCCTTATAAGATTTCTATAAGTGGGCAAGAAATTATTGTCTTTTTTTCTGCACCATATTATTTTTTAGATCAACAAGCAGGAATGTCTGCTAGCTATATTTATCAGCAATGTAGAAAAGCTAAAGAAATTTTAGGTGGAAATAAACCGGCTTTAATTATAACAGCAAGTGATGGAGAAAACGGAAATGTTATGATGAATCAATTTTTCCCAGAAACTTATACAGAGTTTTTCACTAGGTTTAAAGACGGAAAAGTATCTTCTATTCTTGTTTCGGATTTTTTGGAAAATTATTATAAAGATGAAAAATTGGAAAATGTAGAATTAAAATTGGTTGGGGCTTCTTGGATAGTTGGACATGAAAGATGGATGTGGGGAGAAAAAAGAGCTAGTATTGCTAAAGAAATAGATGAAATAAGTAAAATCGTTAATGAGACCAAAGATGAAGAATTGATTAAACTTTTACTGATTGCAGAAACAAGTTGCTATGTATATTGGGGTACAGATTATTGGTTTGATCAAGGAAGAAAGGTAATTAAGAAAATTAAAGAAAAAATTACTCAAAGCTACAGTTGAGAAATACTTAAAAATTTTTTCGAAAATATTTAAATACGTTGTTTAATTTAAAAAATGAGAATCGCTTTTTTTAGTTGGGAATCCTTACATTCTATTGCTTGTGGAGGTTTAGCAGTTCATGTTACGGAATTGGCTGCTGCGTTACAAAGATTAGGTCATGAAGTCCATGTTTTTACAAGAATAGGAAACAATCAGAGTTTATATCAAAATATTGATGGAGTACATTATCATAGATGCCCTTTTAATTTCGATAGAAACTTTA
Organism: Candidatus Aenigmatarchaeota archaeon; assembly: GCA_044343155.1. Taxonomy (GTDB): domain Archaea; phylum Aenigmatarchaeota; class Aenigmatarchaeia; order CG10238-14; family SpSt-28; genus SpSt-28. The sequence continues at coordinate 62,943 of JAVZSS010000001.1, read as the reverse complement.
TATATGAAATGAGTAATAATATGTGTAAATCAATGGCTTACTATTTTTTTGAAACAGAAAATTATATAGGAAAGTTTGATATTGTTCATGGTCATGATTGGCATGTAGTTATGGCACTAGATGAAATAAAAAAAGCTAGAGGAAGAAAGATAGTTTTTACTCTTCACTCAACCCAATATGGAAGGGATGGTAATAATTTAAATGGCGGTTATGCCCAAGATATAGCAAATTTAGAGTGGTATGGGACATATATAGCAGATAGACTTATAGTTTGTTCTAATGTTATGAAAGATGAGGTTATGAGGTTATATAGAGTTCCAGATTGGAAAATTAGAATTGTTCCAAATGGAATTTGGGCACATAAATTTGATGGAGAAATAGATGCATGGAATGATGTAAAGAAACATTTTGGTTTTGGTGTTTATGACCCACTTATAGTTTTTGTTGGTAGAATGACTTATCAAAAAGGTCCAGATCTATTAGTTGAAGCTATACCAGACGTTTTGAAAGATTTTCCAAATGCGAAATTTGTATTTATTGGGGATGGATATATGAAACATCAACTAGAAAAAAGAGTTTCTGAATTGAATTTATGGCATGCAGTTAGATTTACTGGATATATTCCTAATGATTGGAAAACTAAGATTATTAAAGCTAGTGAAGTTGTTGTTGTTCCAAGTAGAAATGAGCCATTTGGAATTGTAGTTTTAGAGGCGTGGGCTTGTAAAAAGCCAGTTATAGCTACTCATGGAACAGGTGCAGGCGAACTAATATGGCATAATGTAACGGGATATAGAGTCTATCAAGCTCCAAACTCAATAGCGTGGGGTATTAAAGAAATTTTAAGAAATTTGGAGCATGCAAGATGGATGGGTGAAAAAGGAAGATACGCTGCCGAAACAGTTTTCAATTGGGATGAAATCGCTAAAAAAACTGAGCAAGTATATGGTGAAATTGTGTGAAGCTAAAAAAGATTATTTTACCAAAGTGGGTTGCATGGTTCGTTTTGATAATTTTCTTATTACTATCTGTTCAAATGTATTATGCATACTCAAATCAAAAGGTTTCTCCTTTTGATTTAATATCGACTATTCTCCTTTTTGTTATAATCATCTTTGTTTTGTTTTTTGTTTCTTATAAACAAATACCATATTTGCTTTTAATGGAGGTGAAAAAATGAAGTGTTGGTTTTGTGGTAAAGATGCTGTTGCTGTTTCTATAGGCGGAAAAGCAGTATGTAGAGAACATGCAAACGTAATTGATAGAATATGCTTTGCAAAATCCGATACTAGTACAGGTTATGCAACATACGAATGGGTTCATAATGTAGTTTTAGCTCCAGACGAATGGATAGAATGGGAAAGTTGGGAGGGTGGAAAAAAAGTCGTTAGAACATAGTTAATCTAGTAATTTAACCCCCCTCATAATCCATTTTTCATCTTTCCATTCTTTTGACCTTTCTATAATCTTTTTAGGATATTCTTTCAAAATTTTTTTTGCTTCATGAATTTCCAAACCAAGTGTTACCAAGTAAGAAATTAGAACTTTTGGATCTTTTATTTGCCAATGAGATAGAGATCCAGAAGAAATAGTTAAGGGAAATTTAAATTTTTTGTACAAGTTTATTATTTGATTATGATTTTTTAGAACTTGTGATCTTTTAACTTTTTCAGAATTTAAAACTTCTCTAAAGTTAATTTCAATTGCAACTTCGTTTTCTTTTGCAAATTTTGCTATAACATGATTTACTCCACAATCTTTCCTTTCAAAATCCGGATGCGTCAAAATATCTATTCCTCTGTTTTCTACAGCTACTCTATTCATTTCTATTTTTCCGCCTCTAACTAAAATCAAATCTATTTCTTTTCTTCTTTTCAATAGGTGAAAAACTTCCTTTCTATTTGTTGCTTCATAACCAAAAAATATTTCGAAATTAAATTGAGACGAAACTCTTTTTATTTCAGCAATCAATATATTTTCCTCTTCCTTTTTGAGTAAATAGGATATAAAACCAATTCCTTTATAGCCTAGTTCTTTAGCAGTTTTTACTATTTCTTCTAGTGTAGATTCACCACCACTAAAAGTGCTGTGTACATGCAAGTCATACATAAATTTCTATTTTCTTTTTGTTAAGAAAAGATAAATTAAACTTCCTATTAAAATAAAACAAATCCCTAATAGTTTGGCAGTGTTTTCTAGGAATGCTATTAAAACAATTATAAAAAATATAGAAATTATTGGTATGAATGGATGAAATGGTAGTTCAAATTTTGGTTTTATTTTTTTCTTCAGTTTTATCAAGCTTAAATGTGTAATTAGAAATATCGTTAGATAGCCAAAGCTTACAAATGAAATTAATGTGGATAGATTTTTTATTAGTAAAAGAAGAGTACTCAAGAAACAAGAAATTATAATAGAGTATATAGGAGTTTTATATTTTTTATCTATTTTTTTGAGAAAACTGGGAAGAAAACCATCTTTTGCAAGAGCATAAGCAATTCTTGAGCTAGAGTATACAGTTGTCAATAAAACTGAAAGCATTGCAGCCAAGGCAGAGGATGTTATCAAAAGATTTACTATATAATTTTCTGTTATTTTTCTTGTAATATAAAGCAAAGAATACTCAACATTTTTTAATTCATACCAATATACTGTGGTAATCTGAATTAAAGATATAAGAGTATAAAATATTGAGCAAAATAGCATGGTGAAAAAAATAGCTAAAGGTATGTTTTTCTTTGGATTTTTTGTTTCTTCAGAAGCCAAAGCAATAGTTTGAAAACCTATGTAAGCAAAAAAAACTAAACTAGCTGCCTCTAAAGTAGCTTTAAAACCATTTGGAAATGGAGGAATCAGTTTTTGTATGTCGAAATTTTTTAATGAGTAATGTATTCCTAAAGTTATAAAAAATGAAAGGGCGAATATTTTAAAGATAGTTAGAAATGTGGCGAATTTAATCATTTTAGATATTCCTAAGATATTTAGTACAGATGAAATTATTATTACTAAAGTTGAAAGTAAATATAGAAAGATAGGAAAATTGTAGTTTGGAAAAAAGAATATTATTAAGTATGCTGAAAACCCCATTGATACCGAGGTTGTGGAAAAAACTGAGCTTAAAAATCTGATAAAACCAACAATAAACCCAATATAATTTCCAAAGGCTTTTTTTGAATATGTATAAGATTCTCCAATGTCTGTTATAGCAGAGGATAATTCTGCAATAACAAGAGCGGTTAGAGTTGCTATAATTCCAGCTATTATAAAAGAAATTATTACAGATGGGCCAGCAATTCCAGCCGCTATACCACCAACTACATATATTCCAGCTCCAATTATGTTTGCTATTCCCAAAAATATTAGTTGTGGAATATCAAATTTTTTTTCTAATTTGGTCATAGAAATAGTTTAAATTTTCTAAATTTATGACTTTAATCCTCTCGATTTTTTTCCAGCACTAGTTAAACCTCTGAAAACTCTTCTTCTATTTTTCGGAGAGCAAATCCAGTTTATTTTTGGATCATTTTGAATATTGGGATGATGAGGATCAACTAGTATTACTTCAAACCATTTATACATTCCATCTTCACCAACATAGTAAGAATTTAATACTTCTAAATTGGGAAACTTTCTCGCTGCCCTTTCTTCTGCTATCCATCTGTCGGATTTTCTTGCTGTAAATTTAAGTAAGCCTGCAGAAGAAGGCTTTCTACCACCAGATCTTTCATATAATCTCCTTGGCTTTCCTCCTTTTCTAACCCTAACTCTAGCAATTATAAATCCTTGTTTAGCTTTGTAACCCAAAGCTCTGGCTCTATCCAATCTAGTAGGTTTTTCAATTCTAATAACAGCTGGTTGTTTTCTCCATTCTTCGAGCCTTTTTTTTACTAAATTTTCTAATTCATCCTTTTTAAATCTAATTTTCCAGAGATTTGCTAAGGCCTTATATAAGTTTATCATAAAAAACCAATTGTTTCTTTAGATTTAAATGTTTTAATTCGAAATTATTTTTAGTGATAGTATGCATCCATTAGCAAAAGCTTTAATAGGAGTAATATTGATTCTAGCAAGTATATACTATATTTTTGCAGGAATTCCAGGAATTTTAGCACCAGCTTTAAAAGACGTATTAACAGTAATAAATGGAGCTTTACCATTGTTTGTTCTTCTATTAGGAGTTTTGATAGTTTGGCTAGAATGGGATGAGTGGAAAATTGAAAAAGAACTTCAAAAAGAAGAAAAAGAAATAGAGGAAAAAGAAAGAAAATCTAGGAGAAAAAAGTAGTATAAAATTTTTATTCTCTCTTTTTAATTTTTTAGAATGACTGTAAGTTATGAGGATTTTTCAAAAATTGAAATGAAAGTTGGGAAAGTTATTAAAGTAGAAGAAATTCCAAACTCTAACAAATTATATAAGTTAATTGTTGATTTTGGAAATGAAAAAAGGATAGCTGTAGCTGGAATAAAACAACAATATAAACCAGAAGAATTAGTTGAGAAAAAATTTATTTTTGTTACAAATTTAGAGAGAAGAAAAATTATGGGAATAGAGTCGGAATGTATGATTCTTGCTGCTGAAGATGAGAAGAATATAGCTTTACTTCAACCGATAAAAGATGTAAAGGAAGGAAGTAAAATTAAATAATGGAAGAGGAAACCAAAAAGTTCATTATAAATCTTGCAAAAAAAGCTATTGAAGTTTATGTAAAAGCAAATAGAATAATTTCAAAACCCAGAGAATATCCCAGTGAATTAAATGAAAAAAGAGGAGTTTTTGTAACAATATATAAGAAGGTAAATAATCAGAGCTATTTAAGAGGCTGTATAGGTTTACCATATCCAACAAAACCATTAATAGAGGGAATAATCGAAGCTGCTATATCAGCGACTAGAGACCCTAGATTCCCACCTTTAGATGAAAAAGAACTAAAAGAAATATTTGTTGAAGTTTCTATACTAAGTAAGCCAGAAAAAATAGAAGGGAAAAATTATAAAGAAATTTTGGAAAAAATTAGACCATTTAAAGATGGTATAATAATAAAAAAAGGTACTAAATCTGCTTTGTTTTTACCTCAAGTTTGGGATGATATTCCGAAAAAAGAAGAGTTTCTTTCTCATTTATGTATAAAAGCAGGATTACCTCCTAATGAATGGACTAAGGAAGGTACGGAATTTTATAAGTTTGAAGCTGAAGTAGTAGAAGAAAAGATATGATCTAAAAAATTGTAGTTATCGTCTTCAGTAGCTAATTTTCCTATTTTTAAGAAATTATGAAAGAAAAAGAAAAAAATATTTAAATGTACATTTCTTGGTGTAATCTTTTAAGTTCGTTTTTAGATTCTTCTAGGAAGTTTCTTAGTTTATTTGAAATTCCTTCTAAGTCCTCCTTAGTGTTAAGAAAAATATGGTTTAGTAGTTTAACATCTGGAGGACTATAAGGATTCATTTCTAAAGCTGAATATGTTCGTTTTTCTATTAACTCTATTAGTAGATATTGAGCGCGATTAGTTCTAACGAACTCATCAACTTTTGAGGGATTTATATTATATAGCTCTAGGAGCATGTCGTTTACTCCTACCAAGTAAGATAATAGTTTTATTGCATTGTTTATTTCTTCTTTTTCGTTATGTTTAAGTAATTCATCTTCTTCTAAAGCCAGCCTTACAATTCCTGCAACATATGTTCCTATTCTATTTTCAATTGGAATATTTTCTATGTACATCGTTTTCACCCCTATTAATAATTGGGAAGAAAAGTATATAAATATTAATTACTTAAGGGTAGTGAAAACAATTAAGTATTTTATTTTAAAATTAGCAGAGATTTCAATTTCTTACCGTTTGTTGTTTTTAACATATTAATCAAATTACTAACTATGTTAGTTTGGATAATATTTTCAACGATTATAGTTAGTTTTCTAGGTCTCATCGGCGTTTTTTCATTTATAGTAAATGATAGATTATTAAGAAAAATAATTTTACCTTTAGTTGCTTTTTCAGCAGGTGTTTTGTTATCAGCAGGATTGTACCATTTGTTTTTGGAAAGTTTAGAAGAAATAGAGGCTAAAGAAGCAATTACGCTTTTATTAATAGGTTTTGTTTCATTTTTCTTTTTAGAAAAAGTAATAAATTGGCATCATTGTCATGAAATTAGGTGTAAAATTCATTCTTTTAGCTACCTTTTACTAATAGGAGATTTTGTTCATAATTTTATAGATGGGTTAACCATAGCAGCAACATTTATAATAAACTTTAATTTGGGATTATTTGTAGTTTTAGCAATAATACTGCACGAAATTCCACAAGAGCTTGGAAGTTTTGCAACACTTTTGTATGGCGGATTCAGTAAGAAAAAAGCGTTGATATTAAAGTTTTTAGCTCAAGTTAGTGCAATAATTGGTGGATTGTATGGCTGGTTCGGATTTCCTAAGGAGTATGTATTTTTGATATTGCCTTTTGCTGCAGGTGGTTTTCTGTACATTTCTGCTTCCGATCTAATTCCTAGATTGAATCAAAACAATAAAGGTAAAAATATTATGACAGCTTTATTTTTTATAATCGGCATTTTATTCATATTTTTGTTGGGAAATTTCTTCGTTGCTTAAATTATATTAAACATAATTTTTGACTTTTTCCCAACTTTCTACAGGACCATCTATTTCATAAAATATAGGCTTAACTTCTATTTTTCCATCTTCTTTAATAATTCTTCCTTCTCTTTTACTGATCTTATATCTTAAAAGTTTAAACTCATATTCTATTTGACCCTTAGTTATGGGTATTATTTTTTCTAGTTTTTCATCAAACTTAACAATTTTAGATTTATCAAAACTAAAATTCCTTCTTTTACCCTCTAAATAAACGTGGAATAGAAAGGTTCCTATAGCAAGCACAGGATCTTCATAATTTTTGAATCTTATTAGTTGTGGATGATTTTTATAGCCTTTTGTTTTACCTAATAAAACCTTTTGAGCCAGTAGACCTTCTCTCCACTCAGCAATTAAACCTATTCTGTCCAAATATTTTGAATGTATACTCCACAGTCTCATTTTTATCTTAAATTACATTAGAAAAAATAAATAGATGGAGAAAATAAAAAAAATTCAATTGCTTATAATAATGTTTGGATTAGTTAGTCTTTTTGGAGATTTAATTTATGAGAGTGCAAAAAGCATTAATGGCCAATATTTACTTCTGTTAGGCGCTTCAGCTTCTATTATAGGATTTTTTTCTGGACTAACAGAACTTTTAAGTAATTTTTTAAGATTCGTATTCGGTTTTGCTTCTGATAAAACGAAAAAGTATTGGTTTTTCATAATTTTTGGTTATTTTCTTTTAATTTCAATTCCACTACTTGCTTTGGCTAAAACCTGGCAGGTAGCTTTTATATTTATTCTATTTGAAAGAATAGGAAAAGCTATTAGAGGTCCAGCTAGAGATACTATTGTTTCTTTTTTAACTAAAAAAACTAAAAACATAGGATTTTCTTTTGGTATAATAGAGCTGTTAGATCAAGTTGGAGCTTTAATAGGACCAATTATATTAGGTTTTTTGTTTTTGGTTTATTCTCAAAACCAAATCAATATTTATAGATTTGCTTACTCTATATTATCGTTGCCCTTTATAATATTGATTTTTGTTTTATTTTTGGCTTACTCTTACTCTCGAAACATTAAAATAGAAGTTTCGAAAAATGTAAAAAAAGAAAGATTAACAAAAATTTTTTGGTTTTATACTTTGTTTTCCTTTTTCACTTTTTTGGGCTTCATAAATTTTGCTATTTTAGGTTATCATTTTAAGTTAAATAAAATATTTCCAGATTACATAATAGTATTTTTGTATTCTTTAGCTATGCTTTCTGATGCACTAATAGCGCCATTTATAGGTAAAATTTATGATAGAGTAAAAAAAGTCTATAAAGTAAATTTACTTTTTATTATACCATCCTTAAGCATATTGATACCATTTTTTATTTTTTCTGAGTCAAAATTCCTGATAATAATAGCAATTTTACTTTATGGTTTCGTTATTGGAACGCAAGAAACAATAATGAGAGCTTTCATTGCAGATGTTTCTCCAATTTCAAAGAGAGGAATAGCATATGGTATTTATTCTTTTATTTTAGGAGCATCTTTGTTTATAGGTTCTTCATTAATTGGTTATCTTTACGAAATTTCTTTAACATATTTGACATTTTTCATAGTTTTTTCTCAAACATTTTCAATGACATTTTTAATAATAATAAGAAAATTATTGACTTCTTAAAAATCGTAAAGATTTATAGATTTAAAAACATATCGCTGGGGGTGGGATTTGAACCCACACGGGCGTTAAGCCCACCGGTTTTCTTCATTTTCATCAGATCTTGATAACTCAAGACCGGCGCCCTACCTGGTTAGGCGACCCCAGCATATGATTATAAAGATTTTTAATTATTTTAAACAAAAATTTTTAATGAATTTCTTTACTATGGATTGCTTTGATTTTAGCGGAAAAACAGTTTTGATTAGAGTTGATATAAATTCTCCTTATGATTCAGATTCAAAAAGATTGATAGATTCTCCAAGAATTAAAGCTCATGCAAAAACTATAAAAGAGCTTCAAGATAGAAGAGCAAAAGTTGTTGTCTTAGCACATCAAGGTAGAAAGGGAGATGAAGATTTTATAAGCCTAGATAAACATGCTGATCTTCTAAATAAATACTTGGATAAAAAAATAGAGTTTGTTAATGATGTAGTTGGAGAAAAAGCTAAAAGTAAGATTAAAAATCTTAAGGAAGGAGAAGCAATCTTGTTAGATAATGTTAGATTTTTAGATGATGAAACTAAGGAAAAAAGCATAGAGGAACACGCTAATTCAACAATAGTTAGAGAATTATATCCATTTGCTGATTATTTTATATTGGACGGTTTTTCAGCTTCTCATAGGGCACATGCAAGTATAGTAGGTTTTTCTACGGTTTTACCATCTATAGCTGGAAGAGTTATGGAGAAAGAGTTAAAATCAATAAGCAAGGCGTTTTTTTCACTAGGAGACAATTTTAAAATTGTAGGAAACATTTATGTTCACGACTTACCAAGATTTCAACTAAAATGGGACACTTTTGTTTTAGGTGGAGCAAAAGTCGATGATTGTTTAAAAGTTATGGAAAGAATTTTAAGCCAAAAAGGAATAGAAATGAAGAAAGTTTTACTTGGTGGTTTAATTGGAAATCTATTTTTGTATGCTAGTGGAATTGATATAAATCAAGATAATTTGAAAGTTTTGGAAAAGTTAGGATATTTAAATCTTTTAGATAGGGCAAAAGAGTTGTTAAAAGAAAGAAAAAAACAGATAGTAATTCCTGAAGATGTTGCTATTGAAGAAAATGGAGAAAGAGTTGAATACGATGTTAATAGTATACCATCTTCTGGTTTGATTTTAGATGTTGGAAAAAAGACTGTTGAAAAATTTAAGGAAATTTTATCTTCCTCAAAATATATAATTGTTAAAGGTCCTTTGGGAATGTACGAAAAAGCACCATTTGCAAAATCAACTAGAGAAATTTTAGAAAAGATAGCAGAATTAAAAACATTTTCTTTAATTGGCGGAGGAGATACATCAACTGCATTAGAACTATTTGGAATACCTGAAAACAAATTTTCTTATGTTAGTTTAGCTGGAGGGGCTTTAATAGATTATTTATCTAAAGGAGAGTTACCAGGAATAAAGGCTTTAGAAACTTCTTATAAAAAATTTGTCAGTAAAACTATCTAGTTATTTTTAGATTTTGAATTTCTTCTAAATATGATTTCCCACTTCCGTACAAGAAATAATCTCTAGCAGGTTTAAGCATTTCTATTAGGTAATTAGTTGTAGAGTTTTTCAAATCTAGAGGATGAATATTACCATTTTTATAATCATCTATTAATTCAGATAAACTACTATATTCTTTTATTTTTCCACTTTTAAGATTTTCTATTTCGAATTTTTTTTCTAATCTAGAAATCCAAGGAAATATTACATATCTAACAATATCTATTACTGGATTTAGTTCTATTTCTTTTGGAGGACAAAAAGCTTTACTTATTTTTCTCTTTATTTCTTCCTCTGAATCATGTATAAAAATTGCACTTTCAGGCTTAGATTTCGACATTTTTATATCTATTATACTTTCTTCAAAAAGTTCTCTCTTTCCTTCTTTTTTAGCAGATAAAATATTTTCTCTAATTTTTTCATCTATTTGCATTCCAATTAGTAAATGATGATGAACAGCAATAGGTTTGTAGCCAGAAACTTTTTCACCCACATCTATTGCTATTACGTGTGCTTTTCTTTGGTCCATACCACCGTGAGCTAAGTTTACTTTCAAAGAAAAAATATCTGCAACTTGCATAGGCGGATAAATAAGTTGGGCAAAATCTATAGAATCGCTTTCTTTTCTTCCCATAATTGTTAGTGACCTTTTAATTCTAGACAAATTAGTATTCATAGAAACTTTTAACACAGTTTCAAAGTATTCTAAACCAACCTCTTTATAATGATCTGAGCCTAAAACAAATTTAGATTTATCTGGGTCACCACCAACAATTTTTAAAGAAATCTTTAATGCTTCTTTGAAATACCCACCTGCGACTTTTTTTATTGTAGATAAATCACCACCCAACTTTTTATTTATCCAAGAATGAAAATCAGCTAAAAATATGGTAGTGTTTATTCCTGCTTTTTGAAAATCTGCAACTTTACTCATGCAAATTATTCCAGTTCCAAGATGAACAAAGCCAGAAATTTCAAAGCCTATGTAATGATTAATCTTTCTTTTTTCATCTAAATATTGTGCCAATCTTTCTTTTGTTAATATTTCTTCTGTAGGTTCTTTTTCAACTAATTTTATTATTTCTTCTTTATCCATTATGTTTATTTTTTTGAAATTTTAAAATATTGAGACTATCTATAAAAAGCGGAAATAACCTTTTCTAAGAATTCTTTTTTATTTTTAGAAAAAACAAAAGCTGATGATATTAGAACACCATCACATCCAATTTCTAACGCCTTTTTAACATCCTCTTCATTAGAAATGCCAGCTCCAGCAAGCTTAATAACTTTTTTGTTTTTTGTCAAATCAACAAATTTTTTTAGAATATCTGGTTTTTCTTTTGAAACAGCTCTACCGGTTCCTATTAATTCTGGTGGTTCATATGCCAAAGAATATGGCTTAAACTTTAAAATTTCTTTAGCTTCTTTTAGTGATGATGCAAGAGCGAATATTTTAAGATTATTTTTTTTAGCCAATTTTATAGTTCTTTTGATTTTTTCTATAGATATTTTTCTTTCGGAGTGGTTTAAAAGAGAACCAAATACATTATATTCTTTTAAAGAAAAAATTGACACACTTCCTGTAAATTTTCCTTCTTCAACATCATCTACATGCTGAGCTAATACAGGAAAAGAGAAATTTCTAGAAATTAATGGAATGTCTGTATATTGCGGAGCTACAAAAATTTTAATTCTACTTTTTTTGCAAACATCTTCAATAATTCTACAAATTTTCAAGGCATTTTTTCCTAAGGCCTCTTTATAATTTTTAAAATTAATTATTATCATTTGTGGATTATCCTCCTTAAATCTTCTAATATCTTTAGAGCTTCTTCGTCATTTCTTTCCCAAACGTTTCTACCTACAGCAATACCAGCAGCACCAACACTCATCACATCTTCTACAATTTTTATAAATTCCCTTTCCTCTTCTATTTTTGGACCGCCTGCAACTAATATTGGAACAAAGCAATCTTTAACAACCTTGGAAAAACTTTCTTTATCACCAGTGTAATATGTTTTAACAACATCGAATCCTATTTCAGCACCAACTCTAGCAGCATACCTAACAGCAATAGGATCATACTTCGATTTAAATTTATTACTTCGAGGATAAGCAAAACCGAATATTGGCATTTTATATTTATTGGCTTCTTCTTTTATTTCAGAAAATGTTCTAATCATTTGATTTTCAAAATCAGATCCAAAATAAATTGTATAAGCTACTCCAACAGCCCCAACATTTTTTGCTTCCTTGACTTTAGTCACAATTTCTTGTAACTGAATTCTACTATCTAATAATTCATTTCTTGCGGTTAGCTTTATTATTAGAGGTACCTTTGGATATAATTTTTTCACAATTTTTGCAACCCCAATATGAACTATTAAACCATCAACCTTACCTTCATATGCAATTTTTCCTATTCTTTGAGGAGAAAGATCAACTCCTTCATATTCTTGTGGTCCATGCTCTACAGCATGGTCAAATGCCAATATTAAGGCTTTTCCATCTTTTAAGACTTTTTTTAAATTTTTTTCTTTAGATGAAAATATCATGATTTTTCCTCCATAAATTTTACAACCTCTTTTTCGCTAGGAATTTTTCTGTTATGACTACTTATTTTTATAGCAGCTGCAGCATTGGCAAATCTTAATGAATATTCTAAATCTTCTGTTAGATAAAATGTATGAATAAATGCTCCAGTAAAGGTGTCTCCGGCTCCTGTGGTGTCTATAACTTCAACATCATAAGCTCTAAAATTTTTTATTTTTTTATCATAAGCAAAACAACCAAGTTTACCTGCAGTTATTATAGGTATTCCATTACACATCTTTTTTAACTTAGAAATAGAAGCTTTCAAGTTATTTGTTTTAGTTAATTTTAACGCTTCTTTTTTATTCATTATAACAAAATCACAATTTTTTATGAATTCTTTTAATTTTTCTTTTTGATATTCAACCATGGCAATACTCGGATTGCAAAATATCTTAAGTCCATACTTTTTGCTTATAGATATTGCTTTGTCTATAAATTTCACATTTTGATTGCTTACCATACTTGTAAATATAAATATATTGCTATTTCTAAATTTGCTTTCGATTAAATCTTCTTCAGAAAGGTGGTTGTTAGCACCTCTATAGGTTACAATCGTTTTTTCTCCTTCATATAAAAATATTAAAGAAAAACCTGTGAGGTCATTTGTTATAGTTTTTATACAATCTAAACTAATTTTATTTTTTTTCATGGATTTCAATATTATTTGGCCATATGTATCTTTTCCTACGGCACCAAACAAATCTACTTTGTTTCCAAAATTAGTAAGTGTAGAAGCAACATTATAACCAGAACCACCAGCTTCAATAAAAATCTTACTTACTTGAATTTTATGGTCAAAAGGAATTGCAATAAAATCTTTTACGAGTTTAAAATCTTTTGTTGGATATATGACAATATCCATTACAAGAGAGCCAGCGACTATTGCTTTCATTTATTTAAACCCTCCTTATTTTTTTCTACCTCTATTAAAATTCTTGTTTTAAAATCTGAAATAATATTCATGAAATTAGCAAAAGCTTCTTCAGGAGTACCAAAAATGCTAAAATATTTGTGTACATCTCCATCACTCCACCATTTATTGCAAATGTAGTAATAATGGTCACTTTGTTGTAATAATCGCCAAATCTTAATCAAATCAGGATTTTTTGCTTGCTTTACTAGCTTTTCTAAATTTTTTATCTCGTTAAAAGAAATTTGTTGCATTTTATTTCCCAGCCATGCGGAAACGTCTCTTTCCATATCGGCCCAAGAAACTGTAGAAAATTCAAAAACATCTATCTCCCCAATTGGTTGATATTTTTCTATAATTTCACTTGGTTTTAAAACCTCTAGGTTAGGATCTTTTAGTATCATATATGGTAAAGCCTTTAAAAACCAAAATATTCCACTATCTTCTGGCTGATGTTCTCCAAAGGTTTCGTAATCCATAAAAATATTTATTACTTGCCCTGGAGTTGCACTAAGCCAAGCGGTATATTTTTCAGCAGTTAGGGGCCACTGATCCCAATTTCTAGCAGAAAATCTATATCCAATATCATCACTTAATCTATAATTTCTAAGCAAAACTCTTATTCTCTTATTTGGAGGGGGATCATCCGGAAAGCAGTACTTTCTAACGTAAACATAGTTTGGACTTCTCCACTCTAGTATTCTTTCTGCACCTTCCGTATAAATTGCTTTAAATCCTAAGTTTTCTACTATTTTAGCTATTCTATTATTGTAAATCATTTCAGTATTAACAAAAACTTTTGGAGTAATTCCAAAATAATCTTTAAGCATTTGTTTGTGCATTTCAATTTGTTCTATAAATTCGTCTTCACTATCATATAAACTAGCTAAAGAATGATAGTATGTTTCGCCTAAAAATTCAACTTCAGATTTTTCTGCTAATTGTTTAAAAGTTGATAAAACGTCCTTATTATATTTTTCTGCGCTTTCAACAAAAGTGCCTGTCAAGCTAAAAGCAATCTTAAACTTTTTCTTTTCATGCTTTAAATTATCCAAAATTTCTAATAATATCCTATTTGTTGGTAAATAACATTTATTTGCTACTCTCTCAAAAATCCATTTGTTTAAGCCATGGTTAAAATAGGCTTGATAAAGGTCGGAATTCTTTAAGAAACCATTGGATTGAAAATTTGTAATTCTTATTGGTTGATGTACTTGAAAACAAAATGTTATGGATGGCATAAAAATATTTGTCAATTATATTAAAAATAAAATTGCCACAATATCTTAGACATTAAGTATCCCGCATAGGAAAGAAAGAGAGCTTTAAAGAATTTTCCTATAAAAGTCGCTATGAAGAATTTTTTTATATCTTGTTTTCCTATACCGGCCATAATTCCTATTACATCGAAAGGAAAAGGAAGAAAAGCAAATATACTTACGGCAGCAATTCCATACTTTTTGAAAAAATTTTCAAAAATTTTAATAGTCTTTTTATGCTTTTTTTCAATTATCGACCTGCTTCCCAATCCAATAAAATAGCTAGTAAATTCACCTAAACTCATTCCTAAAGCGGAAACAACAGAAACTAAAATTGGGTTCATTCCTAAGGCTGTTGCTGTCGTTATTAACAAGTAAAGTGGGAATGGTAAAAAAATAGTAGAGGTAGAAATTAAACTAATTAAAAAAATACCAAAATATCCAAGTGTTTTAATAATGTTAAGCATAAAAATCATCTTTTATCCAATATAGCTTTTATCTTCTTTCTTTTTAACAATCATTGGAAATGGTATTGGTGAAGGCATTCTTATTTCTTCAGCTATACTTAAAGCAAAAGTAAGACATTTTTTCAATAGGAAGTTCTTTACTTCAATATCTATATCTTCAGGCAATCTTCTATTTTTTTCCCACTCTTTTATAACTTCTTTATTATTTTTTGAATAATATAGAATATTTCCTTTAAATGTTATTTTTCCATCAGATGGTTTATATTCAACTTTAAATTCAAAACTTATTTCAACAACTTTTTTCTTTTCTCCTATTTCTATTTCTATTTCTTTTACATCCTTTATGTCTATAGTTGAATTTATATCCACTTTACCAGAAATCTCAGCTCTTTTTCCTTCAATTTCTTCAAACGTATATCCCAATATCATCCTATTATTTAACTTATAATTATTTAAGTTAAAGCAATATAATGGTTGATAAAGAAATAATTTTGGTTTCTTTATTTTTTCTTTCAGTAATGTTTTTTTCTATGTACTTAGGAATTCTAACGAGGGAAGCAATTTTAAGGGGAGAAATTGAGCCACTTTTCCCATCTCCAAAAGATTATAAAAATGTAGTATTAATCATTTCAATAGTTCTTTTTTCTACAATCCTTGTTATTTTGTTAATAAGAACTAGAATTTTTGTTTTGAAAATTATAGAAAACTTAGCAGCTTTTTTATTAACAACAACCACATTTTCTTTCTTTTTACCAGCATTTGTATCATTTCTTTTTTCTTTTATTTTAATAGCTATTTCTGAAATTAGGAAGAGTTATTTGTTGAAAAATATTATAATTTTTCTTTCTATAAGTTCTGCGAGCGCTTTAATAGGATCTTCTTTGTCATTTGAAGTAGTATTGGTTTTGTTTTTCCTTCTTTCTATTTATGATATATTATCTGTATTTTTAACCAAGCATATGGTCTATATGGCGGAGAATTTAGTCGAAAATCCATCAACCTTTATCTCCGTTTTCCCATCAAGTAAAATAAGAAAAGTTAGTTTTAGAGGTAAAATAAAGAAAATTAAAGTTATAGCCCTAGGCTCAGGAGACTATTTTCTTCCAGGATTAAGTGTTGTATCTTCATTGGAGAAAGGGATTGGTGTTTCTATGCTTCTTTCAATACTAAATACTGTAGTTATTTTTTTAGTATTCTTTTTCGTATCAAAAAGAAAGAAAGGGAAACCACTACCAGCTTTACCATTCTTATTCTTACCAACTTTACTAGTTTATTTATCTCTAATTTAAAATTTTTAAATTTTCAAGTCTAAGATATTGGATGATAGTTGATAACTTTTTTAAACTCTTTGAGAGATTTAATTCTGATAGGATTAAAAAACTAAAAGAGAGAATTTATTCTTCTTTAAGTCTTCCTTTCATTTTAATATGTGGCCTATTTCTAAAGATTTTGATTTCTTTCGTTGGTTGGATTAAGGCCTTCTTAATTTCTTGGGGGATTATAGATGGATATATTTCTTACAAAATGTATAAAGAAGAAAAACTTTTCCCATACCAATTTATAAGATTCGGAAGAATAGTTGCTAATTTAAGTGGGGTAATTTCACCTATAATACCATTTATTTGGAATGTTTCCGATGGAATATATAGTTTAGTCTTATACTCTAGAGCACACCCCACAGAACAATTATCTAGGATAGGAAGAATAACAAATGGAATAATGCATATTGCATTTTCTTAAAAACTTATGCTTATATTAAATATATAGCCCCGTCGTCTAGCGGCCAAGGATACCGGGCTTTGGTCTCAAAAGACTAAAGCTTTGAGGTTTAGGATGAGAAAGAAACCCGGGGACGGCGGTTCGAATCCGCCCGGGGCTATTATTCTATTCTAAAACAAAAAGTCTATGCCTATCTTCGTTTTTAATTTCGGACAAAATTCTTTTTTCTATCATTTTTTTAGGATCTGGTATCATTTCAACCCTTTTTTTAATATCTTCAAAACTTTCGAAAGGTTTCTTTTTTCTTTCTTGCAGTATAGCGAATAAATGTTTTTTACCTATTCCAGGTAAGAGCTCTAAAGAGTGCATTCTAGCACTTAAAGGTGGAGCTGTATTTATTATATTCACAAATCTCTTTTCATCTTTTTCTACTATTTCATGAATAACTTCTTCTAAGATATTTTTTGCAATGCTAGTTAAGTCATCATATTTAATTTTTCTTTTTATGTATTCTACTACATCCCTTTTTCCACTACCAATATAAATTCTATCTTTGGGTTTAACGAAACAACCTTTTTTAATAACAACCTCTAATAATGAAAAATACCTCTCTCCAATACCTTGAGCTATAGGCTCCGGCTTTTTATCTATTGGTTTTCCCTGCGGTAGAAAGTCTAATACTATTAGATATTCTTCTTTTGGCATAAATATCACCTATTTATGCAAATTTTTTTACAATCTCAATTATCTTCTCAATTTCCTTTTCTTCAAACTTGTTATAACTTTTATATAATATTACTCTTATTTCATCTTTTGTTTTTGGAAGAAAGTCACATATCTTTACTATTTCTTCTTCACTTAATTTAGAAATATTAGCCAGTTCTTTTTTTAGTTTTTCAACATCTTCAGAAGAAAGAGAACTAAATTTTCTTAAGTATTCTAAGGCATTGACTATTTCATACCTTTTATCGTCTTTCTTTTTTTCCAAAATTTCTTTCGCTTCAGATAGCGTTATTGACTTTTCTTCTAAAACTTCCATTAAAAAATTATTGTTTTATCTATTTTTAAGCTATTGGTTTTAGATGTTCCGGATTAGAAATAACTTTCTTAATCTTATTTCCAACTTTAATTTTGACGACATAAGCCCTACCTCTTTTTTCAATTATTTCTCCAACTAGGCCTCTGAATCTAGAAAAAGGCATACCTTTAAAGCTACTAGGTTCCTGAACTATTGCAACTTTATCTCCAATATTAAATTCTTGTAAAAATTTAGTTATTGGTGTTCTATACCTTGCTTCTCTTTCAAGTTTCTTTCTTGTTTTTACTCTAAAACCTTGTGATTTTTTAACCATATTTATCACATAGCAAATCTCTTCTAATTTGTTCATATATTTCTGGTTTTAAAATTTTTACTATTTCGAGAGAAAATTCAAGGGCAGTTGAGGGACCTTGAGATGTTATAATATTGCCGTCAACTACAACCTTTTTATCTTCATAATTTGGGATTTCATCTTTCAATTTTGGATAGCAAGTTGCTTTTTTATCTTTGAGTATACCAGCTTTAACTAAAACTAATGGAGCAGCACAAATGGCTCCAATAATTCTTCCTTTAGAATTCATATTTCTAATAATGTTTAAAATGGTTTCAGAATTCATTAAATTTTTATATCCCGGATTTCCCCCAGGTAAAACGATTAACTCATAATCTAACTCTTCAATTTCGTTTAAAGTTTTATCACAAATAACTTTTATACCATTTCTCCCCATAACTATTTCATCTTCTATTCCTACAACATCTACTTTTATCCCAGCTCTTCTAAGGATATCTATTATTGTTATTGCTTCTATTTCTTCAAATCCTTCAGCCAAAGGTACTATAGCTTTCATTGTATCACTTCTTTAAACTTACTATTAATTTTAACTACATCTAATATAACCTTTATTGGTGTATTATTTAAAATTTCAGCTATACTAGGTTTTGTCCTCCCCATATCTCCGGTTATAAATTCCTTAACATAAAGCCCTGAAGAGGAGAGTATTTCTAGTATAATGGTTTTTTTGTTTTTTAATTTGAATTTAATTTTTTTAACTATTTTTTTTCTAATTTTATCACTTCTTCTCTTCAAAACTCTCAAGGGTGTTCTTTGAATTACTACCAAATTTTTAATTTTTTTTAATAATTTTAATTTTTCCAAATCTATATTGTTCTTAAAAATAATCTCAGCTCTGTATAATTTATCTGATTTTTCCGTTTTCAAAAACTTTATTACTCTTTTCCCTTCCTCGAGTATTTTCAAAAACCTTACCTTTATTTTCTTGGATTTGTTAATATTTTTTTCAGCTTTTTTTAAATCTATTTTTCTAATTTTAGGTTTGACAATTTCTATAACAAATGGTCTCCAACCTAAACATCTAACATCTATATCCTCTCTACCTTCAGCATGTAATTTGGATTTTTTTCCTTTAGCCATCTTAAGTAAAGGTTTTTCTATTATCATTTGAATTGAAGTTGAATATAATAAACCTTTTCCACCACATTTTTCACATCCTTTTCCATTACATTCTTGACAATACCAAGTTGCTTGTGGAATATTTCTAACAAACTTTTTATATTCACCAGCTATGAACAAACTTTTTATATTCAATGATATTGTTTCTTTTTCTAAATCTATTAACACTGTAATTTCTGGGTTGTTTCGATCCATTTTCTTATTCAAGTTTTTTTCTACTATTTTTCCAATTTCTCTATTTATCTCGTTTTTTATTGATTCATAATATTCTGGATTGATGAATTCAAGCAATTCTTCTTCTCTAATTTTTAGTTCTGAAGAAAGCTTTGTGCCTATTAAAAAGGTTGAAAATTCATATTCTTTTAATTTTTCAATTATCTTTTTTGAAATCTCAAATATTTTTTCTTGAAAAAAGTTATTACAAATATAACATTTTTTATCCGAAATCTCAAGTTTTTTATTTCTAAACTTTATTCCATAAAAGTTTGATAAATCTATTTCCATCTCTTTTCCAGAATCATACATCATTGCAACAACATTTCTTATAAATTTACCCCTTTCTTCATTAGAATAGCCACTTAACAAATTGGCAAAAACTCTACCTAAGCAGTTGTTACAAATTTTACCTCTTTTCATCAATTCTAAAGCAGTTTGTATTATATCCATCTTCTATCTACCTCATAATTAAATATTGCTATACATTGGGAGCTCAAATATTCTATCTTTCCTAAAGAAATTTTTTTAACACTTATTTTTTCTAAAAAATTTTCATATATTTTTGGAATTCCCTTATTATCACCAATTATTACAACAAAATCTTTATTTATGTTTATATTTTTTATATCTTCCCCATCTTTGTGTAAATAAAAAACTGAATTTTTGTATTCTTCTACTTTTTCTCTTACTAAATTTTCAAAACCAATTTTTTTCACATATATTCCTGGTTCACTTATTTCTTTTTTACCTAAATTTTTTAATGCAATTTTTATATGGGAGGCAATATTTCTTTCATCTGGAGAAACATTTTTTAGTTCATTTGTAAAAAAGGATATAGTCACTGGAGGATTAGGCGGTCCGTTTAATACTACATGAAATTTAACATCTTTTCTTAAAGAATATGAAAGAAATATGGCTGTAGATATACATCTTGCAACTAAATCCATTCTACCAGCATTAACCAGATTATTTAAGCTAAAATCTGAAGTTACACCTCGAGAAAAAAGAATAAACTCCCTCATAATTTCACATTTTAAATCCAAATTGTTTCATAAACTTTTGGATATTGCTAAAATTAATTCCTCGTAATCCACCTAGACTTTTCATAATTTTTTTAAACTTAAAATAATTAGAAAGAAGATTTCTTACATCTTCTTCTGAGGTCCCACTCCCTTTAGCAATTCTTTTTATTCTACTTTCATCGATTATTTCAGGATTTTTTCTTTCTTTAGGAGTCATAGATTGATATATGTATTTCCATTTTTTCATGCTTTCTTCTTGTTTACTAATTAAATCCTTGGGCATACTGAAACCTGGTATCATAGATAATATTTTATCAAACGGTCCCATTTGTTTTAAACTTTCTAATTGTTCAATAAAATCTTCTAGAGTAAAATCACCTTCAACAATTTTTTCAACTTTTTCAGGTTTAATGACCTCTTTTGCTTTTTCCAGTAAAGTTTCTAAATCACCCAAACCTAAAATTCTAGAAACAAATCTTTTTGGGTCATATTTTTCTATAGCATCCAACTTTTCGCCATAACAAACAAATTTTACTTTGGCACCAGTCGCAACACATGCAGAAATTGCCGATCCAGCCTTTGCAGAAGAATCCATTTTAGTAACTATAATTCCAGTTATTCCGACTAATTTATTAAACTCCTCAGCTTGTTTTTTTGCGATTTTACCAATTTCTGCAGGAATTATAAGTATTTTTTCATCTGGTTTTATTAATTCTTCTAATTTTTTCAATTCAGTAGATAATTCTTTATCCAAAGCATCTCTACCAGCAGTATCGTAAATTATATAATCAAAATTTTTAAATTTTTCTAAACTTTCTTTGGCCACTTCATAAGCATTAAACCCAATCAGATACTTCACATTTATCTTTTCAGCTAGTTGTTTTAGCTGTTCTGGTGCAGCAGGTCTATGATAATCTAATCCAACCAACCCGACCTTACCGAATTTCTTCAAATAATTTGCAAGTTTTGCGGCAGTAGTGGTTTTTCCGGAGCCAAACAAACCAATCAACATAATTTTTTTCCCATTTATTTCATACGGTTTTTCACCAAGTATTTTAACTAGTTCTTCATAAACGACTTTGATTGTATAATCTCTTAAAGTGAAACCTGGAGGGATCTTTTCTTTAAACACTCTCTTTTTAATATTTTCTAAAAAGGAATTAACAATTTCTACATCTACGTCAGCCTCTAACAATATTAGTTTTAATTCTTTTAATAATTCTTCTATGGCCTTTTCATCTACTGAGCTCTTTCCAATTAATTTTCTTATACTATTTTTAAGCTTTTCAGCTAAAGTCTCTAACATAAACTAAATTATCATTCTCCCAATAAATTATCGATAAAAGATTCGGCATCAAATTCTTTAAGATCCTCATACGATTGTCCATCTGCCAAAAACAATATTGGCTTTTTTAAAATATAACTAACACTAAGAATTGCACCGCCTTTTTCATTAACATCTAACTTAGTAAAAACTAATGCATCAACACCTATTTCCCCAAAATATTTTGCTTGATTGACAGCATCATTACCAGTTAAGCTATCTATAACTAAAATTTTTAGGTCTGGCTTATTAACTCTAACAATTTTTTTTAATTCTTCCATTAAATTTTCATTTGAATAGCTTCTACCAGCAGTATCAGCAAGTATAACATCAATCTTTTTTGCTTCAGCGTGTTTTTTTGCATCATATATTACTGCGGCAGGATCGGCACCATATTTTTGTTTTATAACTTCTATTCCCAATTTTTTTGCATGTTCTTCTAATTGTTCAATGGATGCAGCCCTAAACGTGTCACCAGCTGCAAGTACACATTTTAAATTCCTATTTTTAAGATAGTTTGCTATTTTTGCTATAGTAGTAGTTTTTCCAGAACCGTTAAAACCGAAGAAGACAATTAAAAATGGTTTTTTTCTTTGAATCTCTTTTAACAAATCAATTTTAGGTAGATCTAGAATGTTTAGCAAACTCTTCCTTAATGCGTTTTTTATAAATTTTTCTTCTTCACCTTTTTTTATTTCTTTGGATACCAATTCTTTGATTAGTTCTTCTTTAATTTTTTCACAAACTTCTAAAGCGACATCAGCTTGTATTAGTTCAACTTCTAGATCTTCTAAAACCGGTCTTATATCTTTTTCTTCTAATTTTTTGATAAATAGTTTTTTTATAATTTTAGGGGCCTTTTCTTCCTTAGTTTTAACTTCTTTGGTAATTTTTTCTAAAATTTTTTTAAATTTGTTTTTTAGAAAATCTAACATATTTTATTTTTTATTTTGAAGTATGTTTAATATTTTTTGTTGTTCAGAAACAATTTTATTTATATTTTTTTCTATTTCATTTAGATTTTTTATTAAAGTTTCCTTACTTCTTTCCAAAATTTCGGAAGCTTTTTCTTTGTTAACTTCAATTCCAATATTAGAGCCAACATTTACTAAAAATCTTTCACTTAATAGCTTCCCAAAACCAAAAACATTTCCCCCAACCGAAAAAAGAATTTCCATATCGCTTTTTAAATTTTTAATTGCTTCTAGGGTTTCTTCTATTTCTTCTAAGTTTTTAACTAAAGCCTCTCGCTGTCTTAGCAAATTTTCCAAAAGAATCTGTAAATATGTATATTTTTCTCCCAATTCTCTTTTTCTCTCTTCTTCCATCTTTTAAATTTAAAAATTGGATTAAAAAAATAAAATTTAAATAACATTCTCCAATATTATATTGGTTGGCGGCCAGATCGGGAGGGAAACACCCGGTCCCATTCCGAACCCGGAAGTTAAGCCTCCCAGAGGTGTGGAAAGTACTGCTCCGCTATGGAGTGGGAAATCCACGTCGCTGCCAACCCTATTTTTATTGTTTTAAAATTTATCTTATGAGCTTTAATAAATATATAAAATGCCCTCGTCGTCTAGTGGTCTAGGATGCAGGCCTGTCACGCCTGAGACCCGGGTTCGAATCCCGGCGGGGGCGCTTATCCTTAAGTTAAAAATATTTAAACCCTTACTCTTAACCTCTAAATATGGAAAAGGTTGATATACATAACTATGAAGAAAGGCTTAAGGATGATCTAAAAAGATTGGAGAAAGATAAAGGAGTTCTGAAAAGTAATAAGGAGCTTATTAAAAAGTTTGTTGAAACAAGTGTTTATGAAAGACTGAGTAAAGGAAGAGTAAGTAGGTATGTACAATGTTTACATAAAATTTGTAAATGGGTAAGGAAAGATTTGAAGAAAGTAAATAAGAATGATATATTAGTACTACTTAGAAAAATAGAGGAAAGTGGTTTTTCTCCTTGGACAGTTTCTATGTATAGAGTTATTATAAGAAAATTTTTCAAATGGTTGGGAAAAGAAGATTTGGTTAAAGATATTAAAATTCATGTAAAACTCAATGAAACAAAACTACCTGAAGAGTTACTTACTGAAGAAGATGTTAAAAAACTTATAGAGAAATGCGATAACTTAAGAGATAAAGCATTAATAGCATGTTTATATGAAAGTGCAGGAAGACCTGGAGAAATTCTGGGAATGCGAATAATGGATGTAACTTTCGACGAATATGGTGCTTTAATTGTTCTTACTGGGAAAACTGGAATGAGGAAGATTAGACTGTTAATAGCATCTCCGTACTTGGCAAATTGGATTGAAAATCATCCTTTCAAGCAAGATAAGAGCTCACCTTTGTGGATATTAACAGGGAATGTTGGAAAATACCAACCTATGACCTATGCTGCTCTTGTTAAGGTTATAAGAAAAGCTGCAAAACTTGCTGGTTTAAAAAAGACAATAAATCCTTATTTATTTAGGCATAGTAGGTTAACTCAATTAGCAAAGTTTTTAACTGAACAAGAGCTAAAATTTTACGCTGGTTGGACTCAAGCAAGTAAAATGGCAGCAACCTATGTACATTTGTCTGCAAGGGATATAGATGAGGCAATTTTAGGAAAAGTTTATGGAATAAAGAGAGTAGAAAAAGAAAAAGTAGAAAGTAAAATGGAACCAATTGTATGTGTAAGATGTAAAACAATTAACGAAGCAACTAATAGTTTTTGCAGAAGTTGTGGAATGCCTTTAACCTTACAGGCTTCTTTTGAGATAGAGGAAAGAAGAAAAATTATAGACGAATGGATGTTAAGATTGATGGGGGACCCTAAAGTTTTAAAAGCAATGATAGAAGGAACCGAAAAAATGCTGAATGAAGAGCTACCAAAAGAATTTAAGAAAAAATTAATACAAATGTTAAGTGAATGACATGATTGATGAAACAAAAATTTTTGTTAATTTCTTAACCTATTAAGAAATAAACTTCTTCTATAAGTTTCCTTATAAAATCTAAATCCTTTTCTTTCATTCCCCTTTCTTTTAACAACTTTAAGAATTGATCTTTTTCATCTTGAGATTTAACTGAATTTCCAATTAGAAGAGGTAAGTTTAAAGATTCAACATTTTTTCCAAGTTTTTCTTTTATTATTGTTTCAATCAGCAATAAAATAGAAAAAGCGCGATTAACTCTTTCTTCTACAATTTTTGAAAGTACCTTATTAGGATCTATTTTTAGAAAGTACTTTTCTATTTCTATTTCCATAGATAGTATTTGTTTTTATTTATTAAATTTAAATATTCAACATAAAACTAAGTTTATGGAGTTAATTTTTAAGAGCAAAGAAGTAAATGAAAGAGCAATATATGCCGACCTTGATTTTATTTGCTCGAATTTAACTCGAGTAGCTATCCTTTATTTATTGATAAAATCAAGTATAACTGACCATTCTTTAAGTGTTGAGAGGATTTCTTATCATTTAGGGAAAAATCATAGAGTAGTTTTACATCATTTAGAGAAATTGAAAGAATACGGAATTGTAAATGTAGTCAAGACATCTAAGAATGGAAAGAGAAGAAAAATTTGGGGGCTAGTTAAGGAAAAAATTGATTTAATTAAAGAAATATATCTCTATGCTACTAGAAACTTCTTTACTCAGGCCCAATTAGAAAAAGCATGTAACATAAATAAAAAGGTTAGATAAATTCAAAATTGGTACAATAATGGTACACAGTTGGTACATTAAAAATGGTAAAGCTTAAATTAGTTTTGTTCAAAAAATATTATGGTGAGTCGAATGAAAGGTAATAAGTTGAATTGGGGGGTTGTGCTAGCAACAATGATTGTCTTGAGCGTTCTAGCAGGTTTAGGAATTGCAGGACTACTAACTTATTATGGAAGAGCAGTAGGAACAGCAACAGTACAACAGTCGGTAAAACTTTCTGATTATGGTAGTGATAACCAACAAATTCAGGAAATTGACTATAAAGGAGAGATAAATTTTTATAGTGAGATAGTTGCAGGAGACGAACTAGTTAATGGAAAGGACTCGTCAAACAATGCTGAGATAAAATATTTTAGAGTTAAAAATTATGCAAGCCAATCATCTGCAAGCATTATAGTGGGTATAGATAATGATAATAACAATGAAGTAGACAATGAAACAAATTTAGATGCAGCAATTGAGTCGGTTAAGTTTGTAGAATATATTAGTGGTAGTTGTACAGACAATGAGATAGGTTCAGGAATTGAAGAAGGAAAAGTAGGAAGAAGATTAGAGCTTGAAGCGGGAGGAGAAAAAGACTTTTGTATTAAAATAAAATTCAAGATTAATGCAGAACCAGGTAACTATACCTATACTGTAAAAGTCTTACCAGCATAAAGTAAAACAGCATTAAAACAAGTAAAATACTATAGTTTTGTTTCTACCCCATTTTTGTTTTTTTATGAGCTCTGGGCAGGTCAAACTGCCAGGGGTCTTGAAGAAGGGAGAAAATGAAGGTGGGACACTTGATAATGTTTGGAATGGTGTTTTTCTTATTCATTAGTCTAACTTATGCCGGAGTTTTAAGTTATTATGGTAAAGTTCTGGGAACTGTTAGTGTTCGAGGACCAACATTCTATGCTGATTTAGAGAGCAATAATAACACTATAGGTAAGCTTCTACTAAACGTACAACCAAATTCTACTTACACAATCCAATTTCAAGATGGTCAATCTATTATCTTTTGGTCAGATGACTTTGGAGGAATTAACTTTAGTTATATTCCTACATGTCACTTTTCTATAAAAATCTATTCTTCCCAACCTTCAAAAGTAAGGTTAATTTGTAAATACTATGATACTAATGATAATGAAATTCAGATTTGTGAAAAAAGTATCAATACTTCAACAGACTTCACAGTAATTTCAGAGTCTTGCACAAGTTCTTCAATTCTAAATCTAAATTCGGTAAAATATATAGTATATGAAGTTAAAGGAATGGCTTCTCCCTCAATTATCTTTTATCTGGAAACAAACCCAAATGGTGATACAAGACTTCAGGTGACGGGATGAAAAAGCTAATCATATTTATATTGTTAAGCTTGGTAGTAATTCCCTTAGTTAAAGCTCAACTTCTTTGTGATGAGTCTTCTTATCCTTTCAGGTTATGTCAAGTAGTCCAGAATTTTACGAATGTAGTTGCTGGTGCTCCCATCACATCAAGGGTAAGCTTTAAATATATAGGCAATGAATGGGCACCTTTAGTAGTAAGAGTTAATGTATCTTCAGAAGGCTATCTTTTTAGTGAAAACGATTTTATTGGTTATGGAAACTTATTAACACAAGCTTTAAATGGTCCTATAACACAAGAAATTTCACTTACATGTGTATTACCGCCTGTTACCTTTGAGCAAATAGGAGAAACTTTCAAATCATCTATTCCAAATAATTTTACTCTTTATTGCTATAATCCGGAGTTCTTTTACATAGTAATGCCATCTAGTTTTAACTATGTTACAATAACTTTAATTCCAAACGTAGCACTTACACCAGCGACTTTTGATTTTACTATTGAGCTCATGACAGATATAGGAGTTCCTATATTAGAACCGACAGTTAATGTAATAAATGGATATGGAAGTTTGATAATTAATCCTCCTTTCGAAAAGATTGAATTTATTTCATATCCACAACAAAACATAACTATTAAAGCTTTAATTTATAGCTCAATATTCTTTAAAGGAGTTCCTACTAACAGTCCATTTCCAGTAATTTATTTTGATCTTATAAATCAAACCTCTTTTAACGGTAGTATAGAAGTAAGGTACTACTTTGATAGGGATGTTTTAATCGCAAAAGGTTGGGATATAAGCAAACTGACTTTTTACAGATTATATATAACAAATGGAACTGCAAGCTGGGTACAAATGTTCTCAAAGGTAACTGATAATTATGTTTCTATGAATGTAACAAGTTTAAGTGTTTATGGCGTATTTACATCTTTCTACTATCCTCCTAGGGTAACTTACGTTAGTTATCCGACCTATGTGACAACTATAACTAATGTTACAAATATAACTGAAACTAGATTTATTGAAAGACCTATTGAAAGAGTAATAGAGGAAAAAATACCTCCATCTCCAATATGTGGTAACGGATATTGTGAGGCTGGAGAAACTTGCTCAAGTTGTCCAGAAGATTGTGTTTGTCCATCAGGAACTAAATGCATAGCAAATGTCTGTACAGCAATTATACAACCCACACCTGCTGGATTAACAGGTTTAGTTATATTGGTAACCTCACCACTAGGAATAGCAATAATCTTTATAATAATGGTGTTTATAGTTTTACTTATTCTTGTTAAGAAGAAAAAAATTTAAAATTGTGTTTCTATCCTTTGAAAAAGGAAATGAAAGGTTAAAAATGAAAAAGAACTTGGCAGTATTTTTAAGATTCAGTATCTTTTCTTTTTTCTGTCAAAAAATATAAACCTTCTAAAACAAAGAAAACAAGACGAAATAAAGCCAATTTAAGATGGATTTTGTAAGATTTTATTCTTTTACCTTTATATAGAAGTTATTAATTTTACATTCTTTCTACACCCGTTAAAAGTTAGTAGTTTTTTAAAACTTTTAAAGGTTTTTATTGTAGTTTAACTATCTTTGTTTGGGAATAAAATGCCTAAAATTATAAGCCGGAAAACAATTGAAGAAATTGTTAGGCTGCGTGATGAGGAGAGATTATCCTTTCGAGAAATAGGAAAAAGGCTAAACCTTTCTGATGACACTTGCTCAAAGTACTATACTGAAGCAAAAAAGAAGAGAGAAGTAACAAAGGACTGGGAAACAGCAACTTTTCAAGAAGTTTTAGAATTATGTAAGCAGCGTGGAATTTCTTTAATAGATCTAGTCGAAGGTATTTGGAAAATTCAAAAAACCAAAATCTCTTTTAACAAATTAAAGGAAATTTTGGTTCTTCAAAAAGAGTTGGAAAGAGTTGGAGGTAAAGAAGACATCAAAATTGCAATAAGAAAACTTCGGGAGAGTGGGAAAAAACTTAGGGATTTGAACAAAATTATGATAAATAAACAAAAAGAGATGGAAAGAAAAATAAAGGAATTAAGTTACATCTGTAATCAGCTTACAGAAAAAAAAGAAAAGTTAGATAAAGAAGTGAATAAACTAATTGAGCAACGAGATATAGTAGTTAGAGAAAGAGAAGCAATAATTAAAGAGATTAGAGAAAAGATAAGAAAGGAAAAAGATTTGTTAGAAGAACAATATAGAGGTAAGTTAATGAGTTTACATGAAGAAATAAAAAAACTGGAAAAATTAATTGAAGAGAAAAAAGTTAAGTTCTTGTTAGACCCGAATGAATTATGGGCATTTTTACAGGAAATTTTAACTTTTATAAATACGCTGAAAAAACGAATTTCACTAGAACAAATCTTACAGGAATGTTTTAACGATAATCTATTAATGTTTCTATCTTACATTAAACTTAAAACTGTTTATGAGGAAAAAGTACTGAAGCCACTAGAAGAATTTGAAAAATTTATAGAAAAAAATGCACAGCGATTGGAAGTTAGTCAAAAATTGACTCAAAATATTCAGGACTAGAAATTTCCCAAACTTCTCCATATTTAATCTTAATTCCTCGGAAGCATTGTTCACATAAGTTTTTAATCACGTTTAATTCTTCTCTATCAGAACATTTTTTCACTTGAACTGCTAATTCTTCTAGCACATTAAGGCAAACTAAACAATATTTCATGAACTCATCACAATCATCATATTCTTCTAAAGTTTTTTTGATAGTAGTAATATAGTAGTTAAGTTTGCCTAACACAATCTTCTTTTTTCCCTCAATTATAAGTTTTTCTTTTATTTCTCTCTTCTTTCTCTCCTTATCTATCCGCTTTGAAAGACTAAGGATTTGTTTTGGTGAAATTCCGTATTCTTTACTAAGTGTAAGCAACCCATATTTTCCCGAATTTAGCTTTTGCACAATTTCTTCTGCAACTGAAAGCCGCATACATATCTTTGGATAGAATAGCTTTAAAAAACAAGCTCATTCTTTTTTTTTGAAACTTCAAATCTCACAACATCTACCCACCCTGTTCCAATGGTTTTATTATTAATCCTAAACTCAAATGTTTTATCACTAGGATTAAAAATTAGTTGGCTTTTCCATTCAGGTAAATAGTATAAATTATGAGTTTTTAAACTCCCTTCTAAATGCGTTGCAAACCTGTAAATTTCACCTCTTTCAACAGCTTTCCTAATATGTTTCTTGATATTTTTTTCATCTTTTAGATAACCATCTCTTTTGGCAATTTCTATAATTTCCTTTTCACTTAAAGGACGTCCTTTCTTTTTTAAGATTTCCTCAATCATTATGATGCCACCATTGGTGGTATAAATAAATTTTAAATATGTTTATAAATGCCTGGAATAGAAAGAAGAAGCGTACTAGAACTTGGAAGCCAAAAGAAAAGTCTAGCTATTACATTACCGCAAGCTTGGGCAAAATTTTGGGACATAAAAAAGAAACAAAAATTAAACATCCTTTACGATGATGTCCTTATTGTTTTTCCACCTAATTATCAAAAAGAAGAAAACTACAGAGAAAGTTTCTTGAAATTTCCCAGCACCCTTTACCTTTCAAGAAATGTTAGAAACCGTAGCACTAAAAAATAGGTGATATCGGTGGAAAATAGCCAAGAAACAAATACGAAATTGCCTAAATGGTTTCTTACTTTTAAAAAGGTATGGCAAGAGCGTAAAAAAAGATCTTACCTATTTGATAGTAATATGGTTGATTATAATGGAAGACAATAAGTTGAAATTTTTAGAGTTTTTGAAAAGTTGTTCATTTTGCAACTCGAAAAAAGGTATTTCTTTCCTACCCACTCCTGTTGATGTGATTGTAGATAGTGACGGAAATATCTTATATGTTATTGAATCCTATAATCTGCCTGTATGTAGCTCATGCAGACAAACACTGTTTTCCCAAAGAAATTATAAATGGATTGAAAAAATTTTAGAAACCCCTTTTAGAGACGGACGAAAAAGAATAGTTGATCTAATCTTAATGCCCTATCTAGCAAATGTAAAAAAACTGGGAGAAAAAGAGAGTATTGAAGTTATTTTGAAATGGTTTAAAATCTGTGGTTACTCAGAAGAGGAATATAAGAAATCAGGAAAGCGTCTGAATTATCAATATCAATATGTAAAACGCCGTAATTATGCTCCTTTACGTTATTCAAATTTTCTTAAAACTTTATCAAAGTTTGCGGTGAAAGAATGGAAGAAACAATTTCTTTTGAAAACTTGAAAGAAATAATCAAAACAAACTTAAAGAAAGAATCACCAGCCCAAACTATTGAATTTTTTTTAAAAGAGTTACTTAAGTTGCCTCTCACAACTTTACAAAAACATGAAGTATTAAAGTTAATTGCAACCAAAACAAAAATTCCATTAACTACCTTAAAGAGTACATTGAAAGAAATAGAAATAGAATTACATCAAAAGACTCAGCAGTTTTCGCATAAGCCTGATGAAAAAAGTATAGAAACAGATACTATGATTGAGAAAGAGGCGACTGAACTTTTATATAATCCAGCTTTTTTGGCTGAAATAAACAAGGCCCTTGAGTATGAAATCACTGGTGATGAAGCTAATAGGATTTGTTTAGTTATCTTGAGTGAGGCAAGAAAGTATTCAACTCAGTTGATTGGCGTGAGAGGTATTCCGTCTGCAGGAAAAAATGCAGAAATAAAAATCATTCCAAAACTCTTTGATAATGTGTATGTTTTTGCTTCTACTACTTCTGCCTATTTTTATAGGAAAGTTCTTCAAAATAAAATACAAACACAAGGTTCCATAATAATTCACTTAGAGGATCGAAGTGGTATTCAAGGTATTCAATTCGAGCAACTTTATGGCGAAGAGGAAATAGTAATTGGTATAAATGTTCCTAAAGGAAAAAATTGGGAACCAATAGAAATACGACTTAGAGGTCCTCTTGTTTATATAACAACCTCAACAGAAAATCCGTCCCTTCACAGAGCCGCAAGAGAATGGACAATAAATCCTGATGAGAGTATGGAACAGACCAAACGAATCTCTTTATGGAGAAAATGGAAAGCCAAGCTTTCTATTACACAGCAAAATCTTTATGAACGAAAACTAAAAGTCATTAAACATGCGATAAACAAACTTAAAGCATATCCCTACATTCTTATACCTTACCTTGACTTTCTAAATTTTCCATCTAACTCTATTGATGATAGGAGAAAAGAAGAGAATTTTATAACACTTATAAAACTGATAGCTCATTTTTATCAATACCAAAGGCCTAGAAACGAAGAGAAAGGAATTTTGGTTTCATTACCTTCCGATTTTTATATAGCTTGTAGGATTGCAAGTAAAATTTTAGCATTGAGTCGAGGTGGATTAAATAAAAGAGAAGAAGATATGCTAGAAATGATAAAAAAATTAAAGCCAGGTTGTCGAGACGAAAAAGGAAATGTAAATGGTGGTCCTTGGTTTTTCTTAAATGATTGTGTTGAAAGAAGCGAGTGGAAGTATAAATATGATTTGACGTTTAAAACATTCAACTCATTGGTTAAAAAAGGGTTTCTAAGTAAAATAAAGGTTGGAAAAAATAACTTATATAAGCTTTTAGAAGAAAAAAATAGCGGAGAAACTTGGAATCCAACATTAAATAGCGAGTTAACTAGAGAAAAGTTTTGTTTTGTTTTAAAACAAATGCTGGAAGACGATTTAGAAACATATGAGAAGATTGTTTCACAAGTGCCTGAGGATATCTACTCTTATACGGATCCGTTCCTTTATAGATTTTTATATGAATATAAAGATGGTTTTGTCTTCCAATATATTGAAAACCAAAAAAATAGCTTAATCTCAGGTAAGGAGCAAAAAAATATTGGAATCCAAGATAATCCGACATTATCAAATAGTAATTTGATGTATCACTTGACCGATCCCTACTTAAAGTTCTACAATCAAATACTGGAGGAAGTAAAGAAAAAGGGTGTTAATGAAAGAACTTTTAAAGCAAAGATAGGGGTAGGAGAAAAAGAGGAAATATGCGTTGAACATAAAATACTTACTAGATTACGTCTTTTTGATTTCTTTAAGCAAACATGGAAACCGGCATGTATTAGTTGTGTAAAAAAAGCAGTAGAAGAGTTGATAAAAGAGTATGGAAATGAAATAGAAAAGAATAGATAATGTTGGAAAACCCAAAAAACAAATCATAAAGGAAGAGAATTTAGATCTTACAAAAGGTGGATGAAGGAAAACTAATCTGTACAAATTGTAATACTTTCAATTTCGGTATGAATTTTTATTTTAATCTAAATGAAGAAAATTCTATAATATATTCGTGTAACGAATATGCTCTTGAATTTAAAAAATAAACAAGAACCTAGCAATTTAGTACTAAAGTTTGAAATGACTTCCTCTTATTTAATGATGAATATGCTCACAAGACTTATATTACTTAATTCTGGGCAAGAATGAAACATCTGGGTGAGAAAGTAAGAATTCGGCTGCGTGTTTTCTGCAAAAGTATTTTATTTTCTTTTTTTTGTAAAAAAATTCAGCGGGCGCTCTACAAATACTACATTTCATATTTGAAATTAAACTTATGTTAATTTAAATGAAAGAAAAAGGTTTTTAACTTACGGACCCAATCCCGGCGGGGGCGAATTTTAATTGATGAAAATAACTTCTAGAATTTCAAAAAG
Source organism: Candidatus Aenigmatarchaeota archaeon (assembly GCA_044343155.1). GTDB lineage: Archaea > Aenigmatarchaeota > Aenigmatarchaeia > CG10238-14 > SpSt-28 > SpSt-28. The sequence goes on along the minus strand of JAVZSS010000001.1, from coordinate 29,382 downwards.
TTTATAATGAAAAAAGTCAATGATAAATCTTAGAGAATGAAAATAAAACATTTAGTTGTAAGTACAACTTAATTTGTTAAATATTTGAGGATAATTCAATTCCATAGTAATTCAACCTCTTTCTACATTCTTCTATATTTTTTTCCATTTTGCTTATAGTTTCAATATAAGGTGGATATATTATGACACCCCACATCCCAAATCTATTTTTCATAATATTACCTATTTCATCTTTAGAAATGGAAAAATCACCATATATAGGGTCAAATATGTAAAACTTTCTTTCATCATAACCAAATATTAAATTATAATGAAGTATATTCTTCAGATCTCTAGCAAATAAAATTAATGAGCCATTATTCAATAAACTTTCTATTTCTTTATAATTCCATTCCTTCTTTTCTATAAACCCAATACTTTTCGCTTTTTCGATAAAAAATTTGGCCACATCTAATATTTTTTCTTCGCTAAATCCAATTTCTTTAGCATAATCTTTCATAATTTCAAATTTTTTAACGTATGTATCTAAGTCAAAAAACATTTTGGCCTCTAAATTTAGCATATCTTTTGCAACACTTACCAAAAGAGGTGCAAGATTTCCAGGATATCCTTTGTATTGAACTTTAATAAGAAGATCTTTTTCTAATTTTTTATTCAGTTTTAGCTTTGGATAATAAACTTTTGCTGCGTTTAACAAACAAACAACACCACAACTATCATAATGTTGGTAAAACTTTGGTATGGGATATACTAATTTTTTTATATTACGAGCTTTTTTCTCCAAATGATTAAAAAGTTCTTTTACACTTTTCTTATTGAATGCTTTTAACAGTTTGTAATAAACTCCTAAATCTAACATACTTACTTTAGAGATGTGCCAAAGTTCTTCCAATACATTATCGATTAGCATAACTCTAAATGGACGATTTTTCAAGAGTCTATCTTCTATAAGTGGATAATATTTTCTTTCATAGAGCTTATCTTTTACCTTTGATTTCAAGTTTTTAAAGAGGACATCACTACCTAATAGGCTATGATACAAAATTTTCCCTCTCTCATCTCTTATTTTTAATGCTTCATCTAAGTTGTTTATTTTTTCGATTATATCAGAAAAAAATGATATAAAAGTAGGTATATAATTTATTCTATTTTTTAGTTTTTTTTCAGCGTACGGTTTTTCTTTCAATCCTATATCGTATATTAACAAATTTATATACCAATGACCTTTTAACAGCTTACCAATAACTTCAATTTCCTTAGGAAAAAACATTAATTTATCATAACTTAGATATTCATCAAATAATACTAGATTCGAAAAATACAACTTATATAATTTAATTAGTTCCTCATATATATCTTGATATTTTCTCTTTATTTTTTCGGCTTCATTTATAAACTCTTTCAAGATTAGTTCTTTATAGTTATTGGGAACCTCTATTTTATCTAGCTTCTTTATTGCTTTATTTTCAAGCTCCACTTCTCTCATTATCTCTTGAAATATTGAAATTAAATTGAACATATACAAATCTTTTTTAGTTCAACATAAATTCTCATATGTTATGGATTATAAACACTTTATGCGTTGCCTTTCAATTATTTTTTCTTTACTTTCTATATAAATTTATTTTATTTGTTGTTTTGAAATATTTATGTTGATTGGGCGACTTCTAGATTGCAGATTCAAGTTATTTTGCTTAGAGGTAACTCTTTATGAAAAAAAATAGGAAATGAATTAAAAACTATATTCAAAAAGTTATTGGGAATACAATCTTCTTTCAACATCATAAACAATTTTCTTAGTTTTTAGAACAGCATCAGGATTAACAGAAATAGAATCTATACCACATTTAACTAAAAATTCAGTAAACTCAGGATAAAAACTAGGAGCTTGCCCACATATAGAAACTGTAACTTTTGCTCTATGCGCTTTTTTTATCAAATCTCTAATTGCTTTTAAAACGGCATCATTTCTTTCATCAAAATAACCCATGTTTGTTAAAATTGCGGAATCTCTATCTACACCCAAAATTAATTGAGTTAAATCATTACTTCCAATAGAAAACCCATCACAATATTTTGCAAATTTATCGGCCAAAAATACAACACTAGGAACTTCAGCCATAATCCAAATTTTGAAATTTTCACTTCTTTTCAAACCTTCCTCTTCCATTATTTTAAGAACTTTTTTAACTTCCCAAACTGTTCTAACAAAAGGAAGCATCACCCAAACGTTATCAAGTTTATATTCTTCTCTAACTTTTTTAATAGCTTTACATTCCAATCTAAAGGCTTTTTCAAAATCTTTGCTTATATATCTTGAAACACCTCTCCATCCAATCATAGGATTAGCTTCTATTGGTTCAAATTTCTCCCCACCATTTAGTTTTCTGTATTCATTGGTTTTGAAATCACTAAACCTAACAACAACAAATCTAGGATAAATAGATTTAGCAACCATAGCTATTCCTTCAGCTAATTTATCAACATACTTTTGCTCTTCCCCCCTTTCAATTAAATAATTGGGATGCTCTTTAATCCATTCTGCAATTATAAATTCAATTCTCATCAATCCAATTCCTTCAAAAGGTAAGTCTTTATATTTCTCTATTTCTGTTGGTACACCCAAATTCATTAATATTTTTGTTTTAGTTTCCAAACCGGCAACATCTTCTATGGAAATCTCCTCAGCTTTTTCTCTTTCTATCAATTCTTTAATTTCACCTTCATAAACTAAACCGTTCCTTCCATCAACTGTTATTAACATTCCATCTTTCAATTTATTCAAAGCCTCAGAAGCACCAACTATGCAAGGTATTCCTAATTCTCTAGATACTATGCTTGCATGAGAAGTTAGCCCACCTTCAGTTGTTATAATTGCAGAAGCAATTTTCATAAATGGTGTCCAATCAGGAGAAGTCATTTTAGTTACTAGTATATCTCCTCTTTCTATTTTTGTGCTTGCTTCTTCAACAGTTAACGCAATCTTAACTTTTCCTATAGCTACTCCAGGAGATGCACCCAAACCTTTAATTAAAGGACTTTTTTCAGTTATTGTTTTGCTTTCCTTCTTTTCATAAAAAACTGTTACCGGTCTAGATTGAACTAAGTAAACTTTTCCATTTTCGGAAACCCATTCGAAATCCTGGGGGAAATTATAATGTTTTTCAAGCTTTAAAGCTAATTCCCAAAGTTGTTTTATTTCATCTTCGTTTAAAGAAAGTTTTTCTTTTAAATTTTGTGGAGTTTCAATTTCTTCCAATTCTCCTAATTCACTAGTTACTCTCATTTTTTCTTTTCTTCCAACATGAAACTCCAAAATATTTCCAGTATTTTTATCTATTATTATAGTATCGGGATTAACAGCTCCACTAACTACACTTTCTCCTTGTCCATAAGAAGATTCTATTACAATTTTATCTTTTTCTCCAGTAGAAGGATGAATCGTGAATCCAACTCCAGCTTTGTATTTACCTTCCTCATACTCTTTTCTATTTAAAACACCAAGTTGTTTTTGAACTATTACTGCTATATAAACTTTTTCATGCTTAAACCCTTTTTGCTCTCTATAAAAAGTTGCTCTGGGTGTAAAAAGAGAAGCCCAACATTTTTTTACTCCATTTAAAACGTTTTCTATATTTTTAATATTTAGTAAAGTAAGTTGCAAGCCAGCAAAACTTGCAGAATTATGAGTAATAATTCCTCCTAAGCCTGCTGCAAAATTTTGAACGTTAGGAACAAATAAGTCATAAACAAATCCTTTATATTTAATTGGCTCAATTTTTACCACATCTTCCCATTTTATATCTGAATTTAACATTTTCACCTCTTCTCTAATTCCAAGATTTTCTAATATAGCTTCTAACCTTCTTCTACCAACTCTCTTACTTATTCTACCTTTATTCCAAGGCACTTGATTTGTGGTAAATTGTCCCTTTTCGTTCCAGTACTTATAAACATATTCTTTATATTTTATAACTTCTTCCTCATAGAAAGTTCTTCTACAATTTTTACAAACATATCTTGTTTTGTTTTTATAGTTTGATGTTTTCTCTAACTTTTTATTACAAATTGGACAATATGCAAACTCTACTAAACATTTAGGTAATTTTTTCTCTAATAGTTTTCTTAAAATATCACTTCTTACTTCAAATACTTCAAAATAATCAAGGTGTTTTTTAGAAGCTTTATATTTTTCTACAATCCTTTTTAATTTTTCCTTTTTTTCCTCAATCTCAAATCCAATCATTGTCATAAAATTTTCAAGTGATTTATATAATATAGAAATGTCTATACAGTCCTTTTTTCTTTGTATACAATACTCTATCCCAAGTAGTTCAAGTAATTTTGCAATACCATTAATTAGATATATTGATTTGTTGCTAAAGGTCACTTCATTTCTAGTTACACTCCCATCTCCATCAAAGCAACCCCTTAAAAATGCTCCAATTAATTTTGGTTCAGCATTGAATACAAAGTCTGGAACTTTTTTTAATCTGGTAATAATACCTTTACCACCCTTTCTTGGCTCTTCCGCAAAAGTAGTTTTGATTAAAAATTCAGTTAGAACTCTTGAATGAATATTTATTGAGTTCTTTCTTCCTTCTTTAGCATTTAATTCAACCTCCCTACAAAATTCCTTTATTTTTTCTTTAACTTCTTTTTCTTCACTTGTTATAATTATGGTTCTTCTAGAATGCATATCAATAGTTCCATCAGCTAGGAAAACTCCAAGAAAATACATTAGATTTTCTGTAAGCTGAAGTATAGGATTTAAGCCATTTTGAACTTTCCAATTGGATGAATTGTTCAAAAGTTTTAGCTTACCATCATGAATTTCATAACCTTCCTTAAAAATTTCTCTTAAATCAATATATTTAATAAATTTATCATTAGGAATTCTTCTTAATACAGGAACTTTAATTTTATCTTTTTTAACTTCATCTATAGCCGAAATTACTTCCGGTTCCAAATTTCCATTTAGTACTATCAGCGAATGGTTTGGAGATATAACTAATTCTCTTTTGCTTTTTGTTATTATTTTATAAAGAAATGTATCAACATAATGCTTATAAATTCCATCTACTTTAAACCAATCTAGACTTCCATCTTCTTTCATTCCTAAAACTTCTATGAAAGAATTTGTAAATTTAAAAAGATCCTTCATTTTAATTAGTTTTAACATTCCATCAATTCTTAATAAAATGAATTCGTCTTCAGCTACACTGGGAATGTCTTCTGCAGTGGCCGAACTTCTTATAGCTACAGATATTTCATTTTCTCCAAATTCTTCAGACAACATTCTGTAAGCTTCTTTTATTTCGTCTTCTATTTCTTTTGGCATTGGAGAATTTTCAATAAGTTCTCTAATTTTTCGTGTAGATTCTTCTAAATTTTTAGGATCATTAAAATTAGTTTTTCTTAGTATTTTTTTTATTTTACCCATAAGTTTGTTCTTTGTGATAAAATGTTTATATGCTTCTGCAGTAACAACAAAAGCATTAGGGACAGGTAAACCAGCATTTATCATTTCTCCTAAGTTTGCAGCTTTACCTCCAACTAAATTCAAATCATTTTTAGATAACTCCTTAATCCATTTTACAAACTTCATTAAATATTATTGGAGAGATTTAATAAAAAAGTTTCTATATTATTATTTTTTCTATTTTCTTTTTGTAGTATTCTATTATTTTTGGTATAACTTTTTCTATTTTAAATTTAGTTTCAAATTTGAGTAGTTCTTCAGATTTTTTGGTATCCGCCAAAGTATGATAAACGTAATTTGGTATGGGGTTAGGCTTATAATTTACTTTTAAGTCTAAAAACTTTCTAATTATTTCAACCATTTCATTAAAGGAATAATTTTTTCCAGAACCAACATTAAAAACTTCAAAGTATTTTTCATCAAAATCTTCAAAATTCATAGCTTTTATATTAGCTTCAACTACATCTTTTACATAAATTAAATCTCTACTTTGATTTCCATCTCCGAAAATTTCAAATTCTTTTCCTTTTAAGGCACACCAAATCATTTGAGTTATCACATTTGCATATTTTCTTTTATATTCTTCTCTTTCTCCGAAAACACTAAAGTATCTTAAAGAAACACATTTAATTTTGAAAAGTTTTGAATATAATTGACATAATCTTTCACAAGCATATCTTGCTTCAGTATAATAATCTGTAACTTTAATTTCCACATCTTCCTTCCAGGGAATTTGATTCTGATTATACAAACTAGAAGTTGAAGCTAAAATAATTTTAGAGCCATTTTTCTTTGCATACTCTAAAATAGCAATCATATCTTCTATAACTTCATTAACAAGAAAGGGGTTTTCTTTATACATAGGACTTGAAGAATAAATTCCATTGTGAAATATAACATCAAACTTTTCATTAATTTCTATAATTTTCTTAGCTCTACCTTCAATAAAATTAATGTTCATTTCTTTTATATTTTCTATATTACCAGTATGTAGATTATCTATTCCATAAACTGTAAAACCTCTTTTAATTAATTCTTCAGCAATATGAGAACCAATAAAACCTGCAACTCCAGTTACCAACACTTTCATAGAGTTTATTTTAAATTTTAATATATAATTTTTAAAAAGGATAAGGTTTTTTCTCTTAATGTTAAAAGAATAAAATGAAACTAGCAGCAATATATTCTGGCGGAAAAGATTCTACTTTGGCTATTTTAAAAGTAAGTAAGGAAAACTCTATAGAGTGTTTAATAAATATAATTCCTTCTTCAGAAGAAAGCTACTTTTTCCACTATCCAAACACAAAATTTGTAAAATACCAAGCTGAAGCTATGGAGATTCCTTTAATTCAAGAAAAAAGTGATATTGGGGAAGAAATAGAAAAATTAGAGAGTTTGATAGATAGAGCAATTTTAGAATATAAAATAGAAGGAATTGTTTGTGGTGTAATAAAGTCAAAATTTCAGTTTGAAAAATTTAAAAAGATTTGTGAAAAATTTGGAATAAAGTTTGTTACTCCTTTGTGGCAAGTTAATGAATTTGAAGTTCTGGAAGAAATTTTAAGATTAAAAATAGATGCAATAATAACTGGAATTGCTGCTTATCCTTTAGATGAATCTTATTTAGGAAGAAAAATTGATGAAAAATTTATAGAGGATATGAAGATTCTTAGTTCTAAATTTGGGATTAATCCAAGTGGTGAAGGAGGAGAATATGAAACTTTTGTTTTGGATGCGCCAAATTTTAGAAAAAAAATTATAATAAAATCTTCTAAAAAAATCTACAAAAATTATTCTGGAATTTTAGTTTTTGAAGAGGTTGAATTAATGCCAAAGTTAACTTAATTTTTTCTTTATCATGTTTATTAAGTTTAAACCTTCTTCTTTATTTATCGTTTTTCTTAAACTAGTTTCAAAATTTACTATGTTAGTTAAAGTTTCAAACAGTGATTCTACTTCTTCCAATTTAACTTTTTCTATTTCAAAAGCCTCTTTATCTACAACAACTGCTTTTTTTAGTAGATAGGATTTTTCATCTAGTGGAGTAATTACCATTATACCAACATCTTTATTATTACTAAGTACAGAAAAAATCAAATCTCCATCAGCGCTTTCTCCAATTTTTTCAATTGTAAAGATAGGTTCACCTTTTAACTCTTTTAATGTTTCTTCTAAATGTTTTTCTATTTCTTCCTGAGGAACTTTTTTATAGCTAATTATTTTTAAAGTATCATATTTCCATTCAACTTCTTTTTTGTTTTCATCAAACTCATATTCTATTACTATTTTTACCAAATCCCCCTTTTCTAGTTTTAGTTTATTTACTATAACTTCAAACAAAAGTTTATTAAGTTGGGCTGAAGAATATGCCAACTTATTAGCAATTTCTTTATCTTTAATTTTATCTTTGAGTTGAGCAAACAATGTTTTTCTCAGTTTTTTTGCATATGCTCCAACTATTACGAAACCTGTGGATAATCTCGTCATATAAATTATACAGATTGAATTTTTTTATTTTTTACTTTGGTAATGATTTTAAATTCGCTGGGGGTGGGATTCGAACCCACACAGGGCTAAAAGCCCAACCGGCTATCTTACATACTCGAGGCCGGCGCCCTACCTGGTTAGGCGACCCCAGCATAAATTAATTTCTTAAAGTTTCTTTTAATGGATTTTATTAAAATCACTTTATTAACGTTCCTATATTTTCTTTTAGAGCTCTTTCTATGTTTTTAGGATTTCTTCCATCTATTATTTTCAAGGGAATTCTACATCTTTTCAAAATTTTTGCGGCATCTAAATCAAATAATCTATATTCTCCAGGAGATTGTTTCAGTTTAGAAAGTATTTTTATAAAATCATCATAGCTTAAAAATGCGAACTTTTTTGCATCTTTATATTTTGTCGGGTCTTTATCATAAACACCATCAACATTTGTAGCGTTTATGAGAAGATCAGCTTTAACTATTGAAGCGAAATAGGCGGCATTATAATCTGTTGAATGCCTAGTATTATAGCCCGCAGCAACTATAATTTTTTTTCCAAAATATTTTTTAACTTCTTCTCCAGCTTCTTTTAGACTTTTCCATTTTACTAAGAAAGCATTTTGAAGTAGGGAATAAAAAGCAGAAGCATTGAGATGAGTCGCCATTATTCCTATAAAGTCTTGAACATCTCTACTACTTTTAGCTTTTTTCCCTATTTTTATGTATTCTCTAGCTATTTTTCCTCCACCACAAACAACAATAATTTTATTCTGCTTACTCAGTTTTTGAATTATATTAGCATATCTTTTAAAATTTTTATATGAAACTTCTTGAGTTAGTAAAGATCCTCCAATTGAAATAACAACCTTCATAATTAGTTTTTTAAAATAAATTTAAAATTATGAGGATTTACCAAAAAGAACTAAAGTTTTTAACAAAAGGATATTATGATATATTGGATATAACCGAAGAAATAAAAAAGGAGGTCGAAAAATCTAAAATAAATAATGGTTTAATTTTTCTTTTTTTAGAACACAATACAGCGGCCTTATTAATTCAAGAATATGATGAAACAATATTTGAAGACATGAAAAACATATTAGAAAAAGTATTTCCTTTAAATGGAAAATATAAGCATTCTTATGAAGGAAATATTAATGCCACTGCCCATCTTAAAAATTTAATACTTTCTCAAAATTTAAGTATACCAATTAAAAATGGGGAAATTGTTTTAGGAACATGGCAAAGAATTATTTTAGTTGAGCTTTTTGAGCCAAGGGAAAGAAAGGTTTATATTACTATTATAGGTGAGTAAATGAATCTTAAAGATATAGAGTTAAGAGAGTACCAAAAAAATATAGCTAATACTTGTTTGAAAGGAAATACTTTAGTAGTTTTACCTACAGGATTAGGTAAAACAATTATTGCGATTTATGTTGCAATAAAAAGGTTAGAGCAATATCCAAATGGAAAAATTTTGTTTATGGCTCCAACTAGACCATTAAATGAGCAGCATTTTAGAAGTTTTTTAAAATTTACTGATATAAATGAAAGAGAAGTGGGGCTAATTACAGGGAAAGTTAAGCCAGAAAAAAGAAAGATTTTATATAATAGCTGTAAAGTTATAATTGCAACCCCCCAAACAATAGCTAATGATATTCAAAATGGAAGAATAAATCTTAAGGATTTTGTTTTGGCAATTTTTGATGAAGCACATAGAGCTGTTAAGGAATATTCTTATACAGAAGTTGCTAAGACATATATAACACAAGCGGAAAATCCATTAATAATTGGTTTAACGGCTTCACCTGGAGGAGAAGAAGAAAGAATTAGAGAAGTTATGAGGAATCTTTTTATAAAATTTGTTGAAATTAGAACAGAATATGACAAAGATGTAAAACCATATATTAAAGAAATAGAAAAAGAGTACGTTAAAGTTGAATTACCGGAAGAAATGGAACATATTAGAAAACTATTATATGGAATTTATGATGAAATTTTGGAAAGTTTAAAACAAAATTCTATAATAACTTCTAAAAGTATTAGTAAAAAAGAGCTTTTGAGTTTACAAGAAAGCTTAATTAAGAGCTATGAAGCTGGAATTAAAGATCATAAATATGTTTTAGGTATGATTAGAGTAACGCAAGCAGTCAAAATTCTTCATTTAATTGAACTTCTAGAAACTCAAGATATTAGTGTTTTTTCTTCATATGTTAAAGAGCTTTATTCTAGCAAAAAACATGCAGAGAAAATTTTAGCTTCTCATAAAAATTTTATAGAAATATACAAGATGCTACCAATATTAGAAGGAAAATATAATGTACATCCAAAAATGAAAAAATTAATTGAAATAATACAATCTATAATTAAAGAAAATCCTAATGTTAGAATTATTGTTTTTGCAAATCTTAGGGATACAGTAGAAAGAATCACAAATTTATTAAAAGAAAATGGAATTAGGGCTGAAATGTTGATAGGTCAGGCAAAAAAAGAGGGAAAAGGTCTTAGTCAAAAACAACAAATAGAGATTGTTAAAAAGTTTGCTAATAATGAATTCAATGTTTTGGTTTGTTCTAGTATAGGTGAAGAAGGCTTAGATATTGCTTCAGTTAATTATGCAATATTTTACGAAGCTGTTCCTAGTGAAATAAGAATGATTCAGAGAAGAGGGAGAATAGGTAGACAAACTGAAGGAAAAGTTATATTTTTGTTAACTAAAGATAGTATCGATGAAGGATATTTCTTTTCTTCTTATTATAAAGAGAAAAAAATGAAAAAGACTTTGAAAATGTTTAAAAATGGTTTAATTAAGAAAAAAAGTTTGGTTGATTGGTTGTGAGTATGGAGAAACAATTGAGCTTGCCTTTAAATGAATTGCAAATATTTGCAGATTATAGAGAAAATGAAGTTATAATTTTTTTGGAAAAACTTGGAGTTAAAGTAAATATTGTTAAGCTAGATGTTTGTGATTTTGTATATAATAACATAGGTATAGAAAGAAAAACTTTTTTTGATTTTATTTCTTCAATTTTAGATGGAAGAATTTTTGAACAAGCAAAGAAAATGATTGAAACTTATGAAAAAAGAATTATTATAGTGGAAGGTAGTGGTGATGTAGAAAGGATAAATGAAAATTATTATCTTTCTGTTTTAAGTTATTTGGTTTTAAATAACATAAGCATAGTTTTTACTAAAAGTAAAATGGAAACAGCGAAGTTAATATATTGGATTTTGAAAAAGGAAAAAAGTGGTGATAAAAATTATTCTTCATATAAAATAAAAAAGAAAAATGAAGATTTAGTAGAAGTTCAAAAAAGAATTTTGTCTTCATTTCCGGGAATTTCTACTGTTTTGAGTGATAGAATAATAAAAAAATTTAAGAGTATAAAGAATTTTGTGTTAGCTTCAGAAAAAGATTTAATGAAAGTTGAAGGTATAGGGGAAAAATTGTCTAAAAAAATTAAAAAAATAGTTGAATTTGAATATAAAGGTGATTAATTGAAAAATTTGATTATTGGCTACGATTCTGGATTAAATGTCGGTATAGCTATTTTAGATACATCTGGAAATGTTATTTTTTTAAATACGTATAGAGGAGAAGATAGAGAAAAAATAATTAGTGAAATTTTAAAGTTTGGTAGGCCAATAATTTTTTCTACAGACAGAAAAAAAGTTCCAAAAAGCATAAAAGAAATTGCTTCATCTTTTGGTTGTAGAGTAATTAGACCAAAAAGGGATTTATTGGTTGAAGAAAAGGAAGATTTAGTTAGAAAAATTGGAGTTGAAGTGAAGGATGGGCATCAAAGAGATGCAGTTGCTGCAGCCTATTATGCTTATAAGAAAATTAGAAAAAGACTAGATACAATTAGAATTTTTTTAGAAAAGAAAAATTTAATGGAATTTTATGATGAAGTTGTTTATAGGCTTTTTAGAGATTATGGAAAAAATTTGATTAGTATAATAAATAATTTAATTAGCAAAACTGAGGAAAAGGTAGAAGATAAAAGAAAAGAAGAAGTTGTCCATCAATTCAATTTTTTTGAAGAAAATTTGAGATTAAAGAAAAGAATTAGAGAGTTGGAAAAAGAACTTAATTATTATAAAAGGATAAATTTTGTTTTTTCAGAATTGTTAGAATATAAAGAAAAGTTTTTAAAAATTGAGAAATATTTTAATATTTTTAAAAAGATTTATGAACTAGAAAGGAAAAACATATTACCAATTATAGATTTAGATAATTTTGATATTTTTGAATTCAATCAATACATAGGCTTAGAAAACAGAATTGTTTTTTCTAATAATGAAAGAATTTTTTCTCTTCTTAAAGGTTTTGGGATTAGGGCTTTGTTTACAGAGGTTGAAATAAAAAATAAAGAAATATTTAAATTTCCAGTATTTTTTGTTAAAAAGGGAGATTTGTATAAGGTTGAAGATATCTATGGAATAGAAAAAGCAAAATTTGAAAAAATGATGAAGGAAATTTTAAAGGAGGAACTGAAAAAATGGATAGAAGAAGAAAAATTGAAGTAGAATTTATTTTTTTTGAATTTATTTTTATTTTACTTCTGTTGTTAATACCGTTTTATATATTAATTATTTATAATTTTGAAATATTGTCGTTTAAAGTTTTTCAAGCCAAATTGGTTTCTTTTCTTTTTTCATTTATTAAAGTAAATGTTATTGTAGAAGAAAACTATTTAATAATAAATGATAGTATTTTTGAAATTTCTTGGGATTCTACCGGCTGGAAAAGTATGTATATATTGTTAGCTTTGATCTTTGCAACACCACTTAAATTTAGAAATAAATATAAATACATACTAATAGCAATACCTGCCACAATTTTTATTAACTTGTTAAGGCTTTTTATAACAATATATTCAACAATAATTCTCAATATCGATTTTAATTTTTTCCATTTATTTCTTTGGAGATATTTTATGGGTATATATGTTCTTGCTTTTTGGTTTTTATTTATCTATAATCAAAAATATAATATTGGTAAAGAACTAACTATATTAGGAAGATTATATGGTAGAAGAAAACAACCTTAAAATAAAAATTCTTGAATTGGAAAAAAGACTAGTTGAATTGGAGATGGTAGTTTCTTCAATTAAAGAAAATTTAAAAAATATAGAAAGTATAAATGTTAAAGAGCTTTTAGATAAAGTTGAAGAATTGGAAGATTTGTTTTTAGTAGAGACCGCTTCTTTAAGTGAGTTAAAAAATTTGTTTGAAAGTGAATTTAGCTATGAGTTTGAAAACAAAATAGAAGAATATAAGAAATTAAATGAAGAAAGAATAAATGTAATAGAGAACAAAATATTTGAAATAATGCAAATTTTGAATGATTTAGAAAAAGTAAAAGATGATTATTTGAATGAAAAACAAAAGTTTAGTAATTTAAATGAGGATGTTGAAAATATTAAGAAAGTATTGAACGAAGTAAAGAAAGATTTTGAAGAAATTTCTTTATCTTTTCTTTCTTCAAATCAAGAGGTTAGTAGGAAATTGGAAGAATTAGAAGAAACTAAGAAAAAAATAGAAGAAGAGTTAAATAAAAGATTACCAGAATCTTTTCTTACAGATTTTGTTAAATTGGAAAATGAAGTAGGATTGATGAAAATTAATTTATCATCTATTTCTAAGGAATTAGAAAGAATTTTTTCGGATGTACAATTATTAAAGCCAGATGTAATAAAAGAAGTTTTGAATAGGGTAATTGAAATTAAAGGAGAAATGGAAAACAAGACTCAAGAAATTATCTCTTTAATATCTAACATTTCTGGTAGTAAAGAAAAAATAAAAGAGATTCCCATCATAGAAGCTAAGATTGAGGAAATTTATAGAGATTTGAGTAAGATTAAATCAAATATCGAGTTAATATCTACCCAGCTTTCATTGTTTTCTTCAAAAAATGATTTAGAAGAAGTGAAGAGAATAATAGCAAAGTTGACTTCTAATTTAGAAGATATAAAAAGTAGTGCTGCAGAAAAAGAAAAAGTTGATGTACTTGAAAAGGAGCTTACAGAAATTAAAAATAGATTAGAGAATGGTGAGAAACAGATAAATAAAGTTATTGTTGACATCAACGTATTAATGAAGGGGTTGAGTACTTTAGATAACAAAATATATGATTTAAGTAAGATTAAAGAAGAGTTTAACTTGAATAATTATGTTAGAGTTGAAGATTTTTCTAATCTTGTAGCAGATGTTAAAAAGGCTTTAACAGAAATTGAGAAATTTAAGAAAGATAGCTCAAGTTATTCAACAAAAGAGGAGGTAAACTTTATTAAAAAGGATATTGAAGATATTAAAAGAGTTTTAGATGAAACTAAGAATAAGCTTATTCCAGAAAATATAATTCAAAATATTACGAACAAAATTAGTTTTTTGGAAGCGAAGATAAAACAGCTTGAAGAATTAAGTAAAGAAAAGATAAGACCAATAATACTAGAATAAAATTTATGATTGAATTAAAATTCTTTGAAAGAAAAACGGATTTAGTTGCTAAAGAACTTATTGGCAAGGTATTGATTAGAAAAATAGATGATAACTTTATAGAGGGAATAATAGTTGAAACTGAGGCATATTTTGGACTTAAAGATCCAGCATCTAGGGCTTACAACGGCATTAAAAATTATAACAAAGTAATGTGGGAAGAGCCGGGTAAAATTTTCATATACAATGTTCATAAATATTGGATGTTTAATATAGTAGCCCATGAAAAAAATGAAATCGGGGCAGTTTTGATTAGGGCAATAGAACCAATTGGTAGTATTTTGAAAGATTTTGATAATAAAGAATTGAAAAAAATGTTTAGTGGTCCGGGAAGGTTAACAAAAACATTGAGAATTGATAAATCTTTAAATGGGAAAATTCTTGGAGAAAAAAGTAATATTTGGATTGAAGATAGAGGAATTTCTTATGAAATTGGAAGTTCTAAAAGAATAGGTGTAAGAAAGGATTTAAGTAAAAATTTGAGATTCTTTGCAAAAAACAATTTTTTCGTTTCTAAATAATTCTAATTTTGTTTGATATATTTCTAAATTTTTCATAGAATCTTTCCAAAAAATTCAATTTTTTTTCTTCAATTGGAGTACCAAATATGTTACTACATATTCTTTTTAATGAAATACTTGCCGGAGAATTTGGATATAATTCAATAAAAGGTTTTCCTAAAGATAAAGCGATTTCTACGTTTTCGTCATATGGTATTTCTCCTAGAACTTTAATTTTTGTTAAAGCTTCGATTTCCCCCCTCTTTAATTCATATCTTTTACCTCTTACCATATTTACTATAATTCCAAGAGGAAATATGTTGAATTCTTCCAAGATTTTTTTTGCTCTAATTACATCTGCTACAGAACTTAAAAAAGGTAAAGTCACAAAAATGACTGTATCTACCGAATTCAAAACTGAAATAGCTTCTCTTCCAAATCCTGGGGCTGAATCAAGTATAACATAATCTGCATCTATCTTTCTAACTAAATTTTTTAATCCTAATAAATCTATGTAATTTAAATCCTCTAAACGTAAAGAAGCTGGAATAATGTTAAGATTTTTATATCTGTAGATTGCTTCATTTATATCGTTTTCTCCTCTTAGTATATTATTCAATGTAACTTCTGGAGCAAAGATGCCAAAGTTAAAGTTTAAATGAGATGTTGTTATATTACAATCTATTAGAGTTACTCTTTTTCCAAAAAGAGAAAGATAATAGCTTAAATTAGAAGCAATAGTTGTTTTGCCAACCCCTCCTTTGCCAGAAACAATACCAATTATCATAGTTTTTCTTGTATTTTTAAAATAAATTTATAGCAAAGACTCATAAATTTTTAAAGTTTCTTTTGCAGTCTTTTCTATTGTAAAATTTTCTATTACCCTTTTTCTTCCATTTTTACCCCATTTTTTAGCCTCTTCTAGATTATCTAAAACTACATTTATTCCCCAAGCAATATCGTTCGGATCTTCACCATTTATATGTAATCCACATTTATTTTCACCATCAGGAATTACTTGTTCTCTTAATCCAGAAACACCTCTAGCACCAACAATAACTGGTCTTTCCATAGCCATAGCTTCTATACTAACTATACCAAACGGTTCACTTATACTCGGAAAAACACAAACGTCAGCCAAAGCATAATGAGCTATTCTTTCTTCTTCACTAACCCATTCTGATCTAATTTCCAAATATTTACTAATGTTTAAAGATTGTGCTAAATGAATTAAATCCAAATAATTTTCACCTTTACCCAAAATTATAAACTTTACATCTTTGTGTTTTTCAATAACAATAGGAATGGCTTTTATTAAATTAAATATTCCTTTTATCCAAGTTAATCTTCCTATGAAAAAAACAACTTTCTCATTATTTATGTTATATTTTTTCTTTAGATTCTCTACCAAAGACCAATTTACATTTTTGGGATTATATTTTTCTGTATCTATTCCATTATAAACAACATTTATCTTTTCTTTAGGATATCCAACATTTATAAGAAAATCTTTCATTGAATATGAAACAGTTATTATTTTATCTGCAACCTTGGCAGCTTCTCTTTCTATTTCTTTAATTGTATCTGAGCCACCACCCATATTTCTTTGTTCTTCTAAAGAATGAATATGAAAAACCGCTGGTAAATTAGAGTTTTTCTTAAGCATTATGCCAGCAAAAGAAGATAGCCAATCATGAAAAGAAATTATATCAAATTTTCTACCTTCTTTTTTTATTATTTGGTTTAAAAGTTTTGAAGCAGAGAGATAATTATATGAATAGATATCTGAAAAAAATCTAAGATGATGCCCCCATCTTTTTAGATCTTCTTTGACAAATAGTGGAAAAGTATCACTACTGTCTAATATCAATGGTCTATGAATTTCTACATTATTCCAATAATCTTTTGTAGGATAGTTTCCATCGTTTAATGTAAAAACAACAACTTCGTTTCCCATTTCAACAAACTTTTTTGTGATTTCTATTGCATAAGTCCCTAATCCACCTACCAATCTAGGCCAAAATTCCCAACAAAAAAATGCTATTTTCATTTTAAATTTTTAGTACAGGTAAATAAACTCTTTTAATATATTCAATAGCGCAACTCTTTATATCAACCTCAGTTTTAAATGCATTCCAAACTAAAGATTTCCATTTTTCTCTATCTTCAAATATCCTTCTCGCTTTTTCAATTTTTCTTAAAAACGTTTCTGTAGAATATTCTTCTTTCCAAATTAAGAAACCATTTCCTTCTAGGGTTGTTTCATCAAACTCTTTTATAACTTCAGCTAATCCACCAGTTTTTGTTCCTACAACTGGAGTACCATTTACTAGAGCCATCATATATCCTGTTCCACATGGTTCTTTATTTGGTAAAGATGGATATAGTATTATATCTGCTCCTGCATACATAAGTTTTGCTAGATTTTCGTCAAAAGAATAAATAAATACAAAGCCAGGTAACTTATTGTGAAGTTCGTAAAAGTAATTTGCCCATTGGTGTCCAATTTCATCATTTGGATGGGCAACACCAAGAACAATAAATTGAATTCCTAAATCATTATGAAGTTTTTCCATAATTGGCATTAATGTGTCAAAACCTTTTTGGCTACTTAATCTTCTTGGCATAATAGCAATTATTTTATTTATATCAAGTTTCTTTCCTGTTCTAATCTTTATTTCATTTATTAGTTCCATTTTCTTCTCAAGTTTCAAATTAAGTATGTTTTCTTTTGTAGCATTTTTATAGTAAGGGTCTCTCCAATAATCTATATCAATTCCATTTATTATACCAAAAACGTTCTTTCTTTCAAAAACGTCTTTAAGTCCTTCTCCATTAACCTTTAAATTTATAGCATAATCTTCACTAACAGTATTAACTAAATCGCTATTTTCTACTCCTCCATAAAGTAAATTTATGTTACCATTCCATATTAGCTTTTTTAATTCAAATGGAGGAAGATTTATTAGATTTATTCTATCTACAGGATAAATTTGTTGGTAAGCGTATCCAGCATTATGTATTGTAAACACAAATTTACATTTTTTAAACTCAGAATAAGATGGATCATACTTAGAATAGAAAAGAACCAAAGAAGTTAAGGCATCATGTAAGTGAATAATATCAGGAATCAAATTAATTTTTTTCATGATTTCAACAGTTCCTTTACCTAGAAATATAGCAAATTTTAATAAATCTCCAATATACAATCCTTCTGTCAATTCATCATTATATAAAAAGTAAAAGTTAATCCCATATTTTTTAGTTTTGTATATAGTTGCTTCATATTCTTTATCAATTTTTATTTTTATTCTATCAATAACTTCTAGATTTAAATCGCTGAAGTCGTTTTCTTTCTTGTAGCTATCTATTATTGTATATTTATACAAGCAAGACACCACATGTAAATTTAAATTTAGTTCACCAAAAGCCTTAACCAACTCTTCAGCTACTTGTCCTAATCCTCCAGCCCTAGATTTGAATGTTTTTAGTTCAGGAGTTACGAAAAGGATTTTTCTATCTTTAATTTCTTCCATTAATTTGGTATATTTTTTTACTTTAAATTAGATGCGAAGCTTTTTATATAGTTGTCAATTATTTTTCTATATTCTTCAATTTTTTTCTCCTCTAAAGATTCAATATAAATTCTTATTACAGGCTCAGTATTAGAAGCTCTTATTAGAAACCAATCTTCATCAGAAATTATGACTTTAATACCATCAATTTCTAAAACTTCATAATCTTTTCTAAATTCCTCTTTAAGTTTTTCGATTATTGTATATTTTTTATCTTCATCAACTTCAATTTTATAATTAATAAATTTACCCAAGGTATAATCTTTTAAAATCTCGCTAAGTTTTTTCTTTTCTTTTTCTAAAATGCTAATTAAAATGAGTAAAGAATAGAAGGCATCTTCCATAAAGTTTGTTTCTTTAAAATAAAAATGGGATGATATTTCTCCACCAACATCAGCATCAACTTCTCTCATTTTATTTATTATGAATGTTCTACCAACTTTGGTTTCGTATATTTCCTTTCCTAAAGATTTTAAAAATTTTGAAAATTTGGGAGGAAAAGAAACTTCACAAACTATTTTTTTAGCATTTAAATGATAAGAAAATAGATATAGGATTTGATCACCTCTAATAATATTTCCTTTATCATCGACAAAAACTATTCTATCAGCATCTCCATCAAAACATGCTCCAAAATCCAAATTTTTAATTTTGACTATATTTCTAAGTTCTGATAAACTTTCTTCACTTGGTTCTGGAGAATGGGAAGGAAAATTACCATCAATTTTTTCATTTATTGAAATAAAATTGTAGTTATTATTTAAAACTTCTTTAAGTACTATGCTACCAACTCCATTTGAAAAATCTAAAGCAAATTTAACATCACTTTTAACAGCCTTTTTGATTAAAAAATCTATGTGAAGCTTTTTTAGAAAATCGCCATTGACAAGTTTTCCACCAATTTTGTTTCTATTAAATTTTTCATTTTCGAATATTTCTTTAATTTTTTCTAAGCCAAACCCCAAACCTATAGAGTTTCCATTATTATCATAAATTTTCATGCCATTATAATCCTTTGGATTGTGGGATGCTGTTATTTGAATACCAAAGTCAAATTTCTTAAGAGAAATTAAAAAATTGAAAGTTGAAGTAGAAACAAGACCTACATCATAAACTTCTATACCATCATCTAGAAGAGCTTGAATGACACTATTTTTTAAATTTAGGCTAGACAATCTACCATCACAACCAATTAAAGCGGTTTTACCTTCAAAATATTTACTACAAGCTTTAGCTAACTTGTAAAAAATTTTTTCATTTATTTCTTTCGGATAAACACCTCTAATATCGTATTGCTTAAATATGCTTAATAAAACCACCTCTAACTAATCTGTCTAACTCTTTATACGCATCTACAGTTCCAATATCAAACCAAATTCCATCAAATTTAAAACCTAAAACAGTTTCTTTCTTTACTATCCACTCAAAGAAATAACCCAATGCATCTGGATTCATTTTTGAGTTTATATAATCTTCTATGAGCTTAATTTTTTCCTTAGGTATTATGTAACATCCAGTTGAAACTAATCTACTTTTAGGTTCTTTAGGTTTTTCTTGAAAATCTATGATGACATTGTTTTGCATTAATACTATTCCAAATCTAGAAGGATCATCTTTAATAATTTCATAAACACCAATTATAATCTTTCTTTCTTTTTTGAATAGATAGACCATATCTTTAAGGTTAACATCTAAAAAGTTATCACTTGCAATTACAAGTATATCATCTTCAATATTTAAAGTCTTCAAAGCATAATTTAAACCACCTATAGCACCCAATTTTTCTTCTTCTTTAAGGGAAGGTTCAACTACAAGCAAGATTTTTTTATTTCCGTTGTATTTTTCTATCCAGTAATTAAAGTGATTTTCAAAATACTTGTTTGTAGATATTATTATTTCATCTATATCTTCTATTTCTTCTATCTTATAGATTATATAATCTAAAAGAGGTTTACCATTAACTGGTAACAAAGTTTTTGGTAAGAACTCACTTATTGGTTTTAATCTTTGACCAAAACCGCCGGCAAGAATAATAACTTTCATAATATTATTCTTAAACTTAAATAAAAAATATGGTTGATATAACTTCTATTGGAGACGTAAATATAGACTTACTAATTTTAGGTAAAGTTTTTTCCAAAGATGCGAAAAACGAACAAGAGTTTGTTAATAACATTATAATTAAAGTAGGTGGAGGTGCAGCAAATTTTTCGATATGGGCGTCCAAACTAAAAATGAAAGTAAGACTTATTGGATGTTTAGGAAAAGATATTTTTTCTAATTTTATAATTAATGAGTTAAAAAGATTTGGTATAGAAACAAAGATAGCAATAGAAAACACTAATACTGGAATAACATTGGCATATGAGCTAGAAAATGGAAGAAAGCAATTATTAACTTATAGAGGAAGCAACACTCTATTTTCTATTAAACACATACCTTTAAATTTATTAGAAGGAGAGGTACTTTATCTTTCCGGATACAATTTGCTTGATAATCTTAGAAAGGATTTTATTACTTTAGCGAATAGGGCGAAAGAAAAAGGAATGATTGTATGTTTAGATCCAGACATAAAGGCAAATATAAATTTTAATAAAGAAGAATTTTTTGAATTAGTAAAAAAAGTTGATGTTTTGTTTATGAATGAAGAAGAATGTAAAAAGATAAGCAAAAATTTAGATTGGTTTAAAAATAGAACTATAGTAATTAAGAGAGGTAGTAAAGGGGCTTTTGCAATAGAAAATGGAGAGAGGGTAGAGGTAGAAGGAGTAAAAATTGAAAAAGTTTTAAATACAACTGGTGCTGGGGATGTTTTTAATGCTAGCTTCTTGCATCATTATTATTTTGGATACGATTTAAGAGAATGTTTAGAATTTGCAAATGAGCAAGCGGCAGAATATATAAAAGAGATTAATCTTATTGGTACAAAATCTTAAATGAGATTAAAACCTTTATTACCAAGTTTAAGAGAAAAAAAGAGATATATATTATTTAAAGTTATTTCTGAAGAAAAAGTAAATTTAGAACAAATAAAAGAAGCCTTTTTTAACTCTATTTTAAATATGTTTGGAGAAAAAGGTTTAGCCCAAATAAATGCAAAATTTCTAGAAAATTTATGGGATGATGAAGAACAAATAGGTATATTAAAGATAAGTAATAGGGGAAAATACAAATCTATAGTTGGGCTTGGTTTAATTTCTAGGATTGGAGACAGTAGAGTTAATATAAAAATTTATAAAGTTTCGGGTACAATTAAAACTTTAAAAGATAGAAAAGAATTAAAAAATTGAGATTTGGGTGATAATATGCCAGATACCTTTGCTGAAGCTATGGGTTATGATAGAACAATAGCTATGTTTTCCCCAGATGGAAGACTATTTCAAGTAGAATATGCAAAAGAAGCCGTTAAAAGAGGGGTAACAGCCTTAGGAATGATTTTTAATAAAGGAGTTCTTTTAGCTACAGCAAAAATACTGGATGATCTTATGGCACCATCTTCAATAGAGAAAATATTTAAAGTAGATACACATATAGGAGCAGTAGCAGCAGGATATTTAGCTGATGCTCGAGTTTTAATAGATTTTGCTAGAGTTAAGGCTCAAACACATAGAGTAACTTTTGAAGAGCCTATAGACGTTTGGAGTCTATCTAAAGAAGTTGGAGATAGAATGCAACTCTTAACACAATATGGTGGATTAAGACCTTATGGTGTATCAATAATATTTGGTGGGGAAGACGATACAGGCCCACATTTAATAGAAAGTGATCCTTCCGGAATGCTATTTGAATGGTATGCACATTCTATAGGAAGAGGAGCACAAAACGCAATAAAAATTTTAAAAGAAGAATGGAGTAATAAGATTACTAAAAAAGATGCAATCAAATTGGCTATAGATATTCTGGAAAAAACAGAAAAAGTTAGCATAGAAAGAATGGATTTAGCTATAATTGAGAATTTTACGTTCAAAATTTTGAGTTTAGAAGAAATAGAAAAAATGATTAAGTAAATTTTTGGGTTTTTGCCATGATAAGTGTAGATAAAGCTGTAGTTGCTAGATTGAGTTTAAAAGGATTGGTATTCGAAATACTTGTAGATCCGAAAAAGGCATGGGAACTAAAGAATGGAAAAAAAGTTAATATTGATGAAGTTTTAGCGTATCCAGCTATTTATAAAAATGCTCGAAAAGGTGAGGTTATCCAACAGCAAGAGCTTCAAAAAGTTTTTGGGACTACAGATTTGTATAAGATAGCTGAAGAAATAATAAAGAAGGGAGAATTTTCATTAACAACAGAGCAAAAGAGGGAGATGATAGAAGAAAAGAAAAATTTAATAGCAACTTTAATTTCTAAAAGAGCAATAAATCCGCAAACAAATACTCCACATCCACCTCAAAGAATATTGAATGCTATGGAGCAAGTTGGAGTTAATATAGATCCTTTTTTAGATGCAGAAGTTCAAGTAGAAAAAGTTTTAAAAGCTATAAAACAAATCTTACCAATAAAATTTCAAAAAACTTTGCTACAAATTAAAATACCTGCTCAGTTTATTGGAAAAGCGTATTCTGTTATTTCTTCTGCAGGTGAAATAAAGAGTGAGAATTATTCTTCAGATGGGAGTTTGATTCTTGAAATCGAAATTTTTTCTGGTATACAAGATGAGTTGTTTAGAAAGTTAGCTGAAATAACGAAGGGAAGTTTTGAATCTAAGATAGTTAGAAAAATAGATGTGTGAGATTTATGGCTTTAAGAGAAATAGTTTTACCTGGAAGCTATATAGGTGAAAGAAAAGGAAGAAAATTAATAAATTGTTATGTTGAAGGAGAAAAGGTATATTCTAAGGTTTTAGGTATCTTGAAAATAAGTGAAGAAGAAATAGCCGTAATTCCTTTAGCAGGTAAATATATGCCAAAAACTGGTGATAGAGTAATTGGAGTAATAGACGAAATAGAGGTTTCTGGATGGTGGGTCGATATAAATTCTCCTTATAAAGCATTTTTACCATTAGGTGAAGCCGTTGAAGAGTTTGTTGATTTAAAAAAAGTAGATTTAAGTAGGTTTTACGATATAGGTGATGTAATTTTTTGTAGAATATCTAAAGTTACAAAAAACAAAATAGTGCAAGTCAGTATGAAAGATATGATTGCAAGAAAACTTTTTGGTGGGGTAACTATAAAAATAACTCCATTTAAAGTTGCGAGAGTTATAGGTAAGGGAGGAAGTATGATAGAATTGATAAAGAATAAGACAAAATGCGAAATATATGTTGGCCAAAATGGCTTAATTTGGATTAAAGGAAATAATAAAGAAAAGGCTATAAAAGCCATATTGACTATAGAAAGAGAAGCACATACTATTGGATTAACTGAAAAAATAAGCAAAATGCTTGAAGGTGAGTAGATGGGGAAAAAACCAGAAATACCTCTTATTGTTGACGGTAAAAGAATTGATGGAAGGTTGCCAGATCAACTAAGAAATATAGAAATGAAAATTGGCGAAATAGAAAATGCCGATGGCTCAGCTAGAGTTAAGTTCGGAAATACAGAAGCTTTAGTTGCAGTTTATGGTCCTAGATCTTTATTTCCCAAATTTTTACAAGAAACAGATACAGCTATAGTTAGGGCAATTTATAATATGGCACCTTTTTCTGTAGATGAAAGAAAAAATCCAGCCCCAGATAGAAGAAGTATAGAGATTTCTAAAGTTACAAAGGAGGCTTTAAGTGGAGCCATTTTTTTAGAAGAATTTCCTCGAACAGTTATAGATGTTTATGAGTATATAATTCAAGCAGATGGTAGTACAAGAGTAACAGCCATTAATGCTGCATCATTAGCTCTAGCTTCTGCCGGTATTCCAATGAAAGATTTAATAGCTGCTTGTTCTGTCGGAAAGATTGGAGATACTTTGATTGTAGATTTAAATGGAAAAGAGGACAATTATTCAGAATCAGATATGGCAATAGCTATGCTTCCTTCAAAAGGTTTAATTACTCTTCTTCAAATGGATGGAAGATTGAGTAAGGAAGAGGTTTTAGAATTAATTAAAAAAGCTGAGGAAAATTGTAAGAAAATTTATGAAATTCAAAAAAAGGTACTTTTAGATAAATTTAAGGTATCGGAGGAAGAATTATGAGAGATTATGCAAAAGAAATGCTAGATAAAGGAAAGAGAATTGATGGAAGGGGATTTTTAGATTATAGAAAAATTGAAATAATTGATAATATATCCAATAAAGCAGAAGGTTCTGCTCTAGTTAAAATAGGAGAAACTAAAGTTGTGGCTGGAGTTAAGTTAGATATTGGTGAGCCATTTGAAGATACTCCAAATGAAGGAATTTTAGTAGTTAATGCCGAATTTTCTCCGATTTCTTCTCCAAATGTAGAGCCAGGACCTCCTGATGAAAATGCAATAGAATTGGCTAGAATAGTTGATAGAATAGTTAGAGAATCACACACTATAGAATTGGATAAGCTTTTTATAGAGGAAGGAAAAGTTTGGACCGTTTTTGTAGATATAACAGTCTTGGATATGAAAGGAAATATAATTGACGCATCTGTTTTAGCAGCAGTAAAAGCATTATGGAATGCAAAAATTCCAAAATTAGAAAACGGAAAAATTATAAGAGGAGAGTTTGTTTCAAAACTACCTCTTGCTTATAAGCCAGTATCAGTTACAGTCTGTAAATACAATAATAATTTTATTTTAGATCCTAATGAAATTGAAGAAGAACTAATAGATTCTAAATTAGTAATTGGTATAAGAGATGATAATAAAATATGCACTATGCAAAAACAAGGAATTGGAACGTTTCACATAAATGAAATTGAAAGAATTTTAGATTTAGCAATAGAGAAATCTAAAGAACTAAGGAGGTTGATATAATGTCTTTAGATCATATTACTAAAAAAATAAAATTAGCAGCTATAGGAAAAATAAAAAGAGCACCAATATGGGCAAGCATTAGAAAATTTGGTTTAAAAAGAGCAAGAACGAGAAGAATAATAACACATCCAAAAAGATGGAGAAGAACAAGAATAAGAGTTTAGACTATGAAAAAGGCTTTTTTTATTTATTCAACATTTCCCAATATAAAAATAGCTAGAAATATAGCTAAAAAATTAGTAGAAAAAAATTTAGTTTCTTGTGTTAATATTTTTAAAGTAGAAAGCTATTACAAATGGAAGGGAAAAATAGAAAACTCAAAAGAGTTTGTTTTAATTTGCAAAACAGATTCTAAAAGAGTTAATAATGCTATAATGGAAATAGAAAGAGAACATCCATATGAAATACCTTTTATAGGGAAAATACCCTTAGAGATTAATAAGAAGTATTTTGATTGGATGATAAATGAAAAATAGATTGAAATATAGAAAAACTTTTAAAATTAAAATTACTAAAAGTTTATGCCAATAGTTAATACTAAAATAAAATGCCCTAGATGTGAAAAATTAACTCCTAAAAAAACAATTTTGGCTAACAATGGAAGATGTCCTAATTGTGGATATTTGATAGCAACACCAATTCTTTCATTTCAAAAGAAAGAAACTAATCAACAATAAAAGATTCTTCCCATTGTGCAACCTTTGAATTACTAATTTCTTTTAATATGGGATAAGAAATTAGTGCACCTTTTTCTAAAAGCTCTTTAATTGCTAATTCAATTCTTTGTGTAGAAAAATTTTTAATCCATCTTTTAGCAAATGGTAATTTTTCAAAATCTTTTTTACTCATATCCAATATTTTTTTTGCATCCATATTTCTTAATCCTACATCTTTATTATACTGAAAAATTTCAGAAAAGTTACTTTCTTTTACCCACCCATCACCATTAGTAACAAAAACTTCAATAGCTAAAGCTTGCCCCTTTTTTAATTCTATATTTATATCATTTCTTATATTTGGTATAGAAATTCCGTGGACAACGTATCTATCTAAAAAATGTCCTGTCAAATTTCTAACTATTTTATATTCTGATTTAGAAACAAAGTTTTCTATAACTTCTGAAATTTCTCTAATTTTAGTACCTTCTTTAATAATTTTTCCAGCTTCTTTAACAGCACTCTTAGCAACTTCTATCATTTTTAAATCTTCTTTGTTTGTAGAAAAAGAATAAGCAAAATCAGCTATATAGCCATCAATATGTAGTCCAATATCAACTTTAACTAAATCGTTTTCTCTAATAATTATTTCATCATCAATAGTTGGAGTATAGTGAGCAGCGACATCATTTATTCCAATATTAACAGGAAACGCGGGTTTAGCACCTACTTCCAAAATTTTTTTCTCTATACTTTCTGCTACTTCCAAAATTTTAACTCCAGGCTTAATTAAACTTTTAGACCACTCGACAATATTTCTTGCTTTTTCAAAAACTTCTTTATATCTTTCTATTTGCTCCATTTTTTTATTTCAAAATAAAAATAAAAATGAAAATATTTGTGACAGGAAGACCAGGTTCTGGCAAAACAACGACTTTACTAAAATGTTTCGATTATTTGAGTAAAAAATACAAAGTTGGGGGGATATTGACTTTGGAAGTTAGAGAATTTGGTAAAAGAATTGGTTTTGAAGTCTTAGATGTTTATAGTAAAAAAAGAGAAATTTTTGCAAGTATCTATTACAAAACCAATAAAAAAGTTGGAAAGTATGGGGTCGAAATAGAAAAATTTGATAAAATATTCTTAAATGCAATAGAATTTTCTATGAAAGAATGTCAAATTATTATTATAGATGAAATAGGTAAAATGGAATTTTTAAGTAATAATTTTGTTATTTTTTTAGAAAAGATTCTTAATAGTGATAAAATATTAATAGCATCTTTGCATTTGAATTTTGTTGATAGATTTAAGAACTATGGGAAAATTTACTATTTAGATTTTGGAAAATCAGATATAATTTCAAAAGAAATTTGTAGTGAAGTAGAAAAATACTTAGAATCAAAAAATTAAATTCCTAGTAAATTTTTAATTTCGTTTTTTAATTCACCTATCTTTAATCTTTTTTGAATTGTTGTATTTCTATCTCTAATTGTAACTGTAGAGTCTTCTAGAGTTTGATAATCAACAGTAATGCAATAATTTATACCAATTTCATCAGCTCTTGCATACCTTTTACCAATACTATCATTTTCTTCATATATACAATCAAACTCTTTCTTTAATTCTTCATAAATTTTTATAGCTATTTCTGGTAAATTGTCTTTTTTCACTAAAGGAAATACAGCAACGTTAATTGGAGAAATTCTGGGAACAAAATTAAACCAATCCCATCCCCTTTTTTCATCTTCTACAAAAGAATATAAAAGTATTGCATATATAGTTCTTTCTATACCAAAAGAAGGTTCTATAACATGCGGAATAATCTTTTTACCATCAGGATAAACATAGCTCAAATCTTCTTTGGAATATAGCGAATGATTTCTTAGATCATAATCTGTTCTATAGGCATTTCCGACAACCTCTTTCCAACCAAAATCGAATCTAATTTCCATATCAACATTACCTTTACTATAATGAGGTTTTTCTTCATCCAAAACTTCCCTAAATCTTATAGCTTCTTTAGGTATACCTAAACTTTCATAAAATATTTGCTCTTTAGCTATAAAGTAAGCCATATAATCTATTGGAATTATTCCCTTCTCTAAAGCCTCCTTTATACTCATTTCTTCTTCACTTTTTCCATGTTTTTGTGCTTCCTTTGATAGTACTCTAATCTTAACATTTTCATACTTTTTCAGTTTTTCAAATTTTTCTTCCGGATTAACAAAGAATTCTATTTCAGCTTGGGTGAATTCTCTTAATCTTATTAGCCATTGTCTTGGTGAAATTTCATTTCTAAAAGATTTATTAACCTGAGCAATACCGAAAGGCAACTTGGCTCTCATCGAATTTAAAACATTTTTAAAATTAACAAATATACCTTGAGCAGTTTCTGGCCTTAAATATCCTACAGAACCTTCTAGTGGTCCTATGTTGGTTTTAAACATGAGATTAAAAACTTTAACATCTTCTAGCTCACCATTACATTCAGGACATTTTAAATTATTTTCCCTAATAATTTTTGTTAGTTCTTCTGCTTTTTTACCCTCAACAAAGATTTTTAATAAATCTTCTATTAAGTTATCAGCTCTAAACACTTTTTTACATTTTTTACATATAGTTATCGGGTCTGTAAATCCTTTCAAATGACCAGAAGCTTCAAAAACTTTTTCTGGCATTATCAAGCTAGTTTCTATTTCAAATATATTATCTTCTTTAATAAAGAAATCTCTCCAATATTTGATAAGTTTTTCTTTTAGTATAAATCCTAAAGGACCATAATCATAAAACCCAGATACACCTCCATATATTTCAGAGGACTTAAATATAAAGCCTCTCCTTTTTGCTATTTTCTCTATTTTTTCTACGTTCATTATAACTTTTATGATTGTATAAATTTAAAGAAGATCAATAAAATCTGCTATTAAATAGTGAGATTTTGCCTCTTTTATTCTTACTAAAACTTCTTTACCAAAAATGTTTTTTTCAGTTTTAATAACAACAGGAGTGTAATTCATAGTTCTACCTACATAAGTATTAGGTTTTACTCCAATCTCATCAACAAACACTTTTAATTCTTTATTCAGAAAGGAAAGTTTGTTTTTATATAGAACTTTTAAAGCAACCTCACTAATAATTTTGGATCTTTTCTTCACAATTTCCACATCAAGCTCTTTTAGTTTAGAAGCTGGTGTATTTGGTCTGGATGAAAATTTTGAAATATTTATAGAATCAAACTTTAACTCTTTAACTATTTTTACGCTTTCCTCAAAATCTTCTTCACTTTCTGTAGGATAACCTACTA